>JBAQGU010000823.1:0-1949 GCA_049287975.1 Roseiarcus sp. | reverse complement strand
GTCGAGATGCGCGTCACAATTAGCCTCCCGTGATAGCCGAGAACCTGATCGGCTCTGCCTCGTTGTAAGACTTGACCGCTGTCGTCATCGCAAGCGCAACGCACAGTTAAACACAGATTCTGGCGCGATGTGGGCGCGTCGAGCGCCCCGCATACTGCTGCGTCCGGTCATTTTTGTCGGTCGCGCGAGCGTGGCAGAAGCACCCCTCGCAGCGGACGCATTGCGCTTCGCTTCCCTGGACAGACGGGTTAGCCATTGATAATCATGCCGTTTTCCGTCATGACCGGGATTGTCCCGGCCATCCATGTGGTTCGGCTTGCATGCGGATCAAATGTTTAGCCGACAGGGCTCCGACAGTATAGGAGACTGCGTCGCCATTGGACGACGTGGATGGCCGGGACAAGCCCTGGGACAAGCCCGGCCATGACGGTTGGGGGGCAGATGTAACCCGTTTCATCCATCAGGGTCGGCACTCGCACAAACAATGCTGTCGGTCTGATCGGAAATTGCGCTAATGTCGACAACTCTCACGGCAGTCCGATGAACGATCTCAGAGGCGACTCCTTTCCCGAAATCCGCGAGGCGGTTCGCCGGCTCTGCGCGCGCTTTCCCGGCGAATACTGGCGCGCGCTGGACCGTGAGCGCGCCTATCCCGGCGAGTTCGTCCGAGCGATGACGGAAGCGGGTTTCCTTTCGGCCCTGATCCCCGAGGAATTTGGCGGCTCCGGCCTCGGATTGCGCGCCGCCGTGGCCATTCTCGATGAGGTGCACGCTTCCGGCGGCAACGGCGCGGCCTGCCACGCCCAGATGTACACGATGGGCTCGCTGCTGCGGCACGGCAGCGACGCGCAGAAGGCGGAATATCTGCCGCGCATCGCCAGCGGCGAATTGCGCCTGCAAGCCTTCGGCGTCACCGAGCCCGACGCGGGCACAGATACTACGCGCATAACGACCTTCGCCAAGCGGGTCGGCGACAATTATGTCGTCAGCGGCCGCAAAATCTGGATTTCGCGCGCCGAGCATTCGGATCTCATGTTGCTGTTGTGCCGCACGAATCGGCGCGACGAGGCGCACGCCACGGACGGAATGAGCGTCCTGTTGATCGACATGAAGAAAGCGCTCGGCGCCGGCCTCGTGGTCCGCCCCATCCGCACGATGCTCAATCACGCCACGACCGAGTTGACGTTCGACGATCTCGAAGTCCCGACATCGAGCTTGATTGGAGAGGAAGGGCGCGGCTTTCGCCACATCCTCGACGGGATGAACGCCGAACGCATACTCATCGCCGCCGAATGCATCGGCGACGCGCGCTTCTTCGTCGATCGTGCGAGCCGCTACGCCAAGGAGCGCCTGGTGTTCGGTCGTCCGATCGGCGCCAATCAAGGCGTGCAGTTCCCGCTCGCGCGCGCCTATGTGCAGATGGTCTCGGCAAGCTTGATGGTGGAGCGCGCGGCGAGCCTCTTCGAGGCCGGGGAGCCCTGCGGCGCCGAGGCCAACATGGCCAAACTGACGGCTTCGGAAGCATCGTGGTATGCAGCCGACATGTGTCTGCAGACGCATGGCGGCTTCGGCTTCGCCGAGGAATTCGACATCGAGCGGAAGTTTCGGGAAACGCGGCTCTATCAGGTCGCGCCGATCTCGACCAATCTGATCCTGAGCCATGTCGCGACGCATGTGCTCGGTCAGCCCAAGTCGTTTTGACCGCTATGATCGAACCAGCGTCCGATCACGCTGGCCCGTCATTGCGAGGAGCGAAGCGACGAAGCAACCCACGGCCGCGTCACGTAGCCCCTGGGTTGCTTCGCTCCGCTCGCAGTGACGATGTGTGCTCTGCGAACCGAATCTCCGCCTCCATCGTGAGCGCTCCCGAATCGTCTTGCGCCCACAGTTTCGCCGCGGCGCCGTCCGGCGCGGGCGAGCCGCTGACAGCGAAGCGCGCGGTATCGAAC
>JBAQGU010000822.1:0-2384 GCA_049287975.1 Roseiarcus sp. | reverse complement strand
CTCGCGCTGCCCAAGAGCTCGAAGGCCGGGAGCGGGCCTTCGAGCCAGTCGCAACACTCCCCGCCGCGAGGAGCGAAAAAAAGCGCCGCGCCCTATTGACAAAAAAGCCCCCATACGAGCCCGGCCACGACGGCGGCACATGTCGCGTCGCCTGTTTCATCCACGGGGACCGGCCGCAGGCCGGTACGAACTCGCAACTGCGGGCTACACTCTCGTTGGAATTTTGACCGGCGCCGTCGGATTGTCATAGGGTCGCCCTTTCCGAGCGCCGACCGTTCTGACTGCGAGCGCAAACGAAGAGGAACGCCGTGAGCGCGCCTTGGCCCGTCATCCCGTATGAAACATGGCATGAGACCTGTTCCGCTCTTCACCTCTATGCGCAGATCGTCGGCAAGTATCGGCTGGCGCGAACGCCTTGGGTCAATCATTCCTGGCACGCGACCCTCTACGTCGATGCGCGCGGCCTGACCACTTCTCTAGTCCCGGACGCAGCGGGCATCGAGATTGTCTTCAATCTGCGCGAGCACGTGTTGAGCGGCAGAGCCGCCGATGGACAGACGGCGGGATTCCCGCTCGGTTCGATGTCGGTCGCCGAGTTTCACTTCCGCTTCCTCGAGACTGTCGCGTGGCTAGGCGGCGCCCCGGAGCTCGACGGCCGACCCAACGAGTTGCCCGATCCGATTCCGTTTCGCGACGACCGGCTGACGAGGCCCTACGATGCGGACGCGGTGGAGCGATTCTTCCGCGCTCTGATCGCGATCAGCCGAGTCTTTTTTCGGTTTCGTACCGGCTATATCGGGAAAGTCAGTCCGGTCCATTTGTTTTGGGGAAGCTTCGATCTCGCGGTGACGCGTTTCTCCGGGCGCCCCGCGCCGCTCCACCCCGGCGGCATTCCCTTTTTGCCCGACGATGTGACGCGCGAGGCCTATAGCCATGAAGTCTCGTCCGCGGGCTTCTGGCCAGGGGATGCACAAACAAAGTTCCCCGCGTTCTATTCTTACGCGTATCCCACGCCCGGAGGGTTTGCCGAGTCTAAGTCGGCGCCAGAGGGAGCGTATTTCGATCAGAAGCTCGGCGAGTTCGTGCTGCCGTACGAAGTCGTGCGGACGTCGCGCGACCCAGAGGCGACGCTCATGGCTTTCCTCGAGAGCACCTATCGCGCCGCGGCCGACCTCGGGCACTGGGATTGCGGCGCCCTCGAATGCCCCACCGGCGAACCTCTCCGACCCCGCCCGCTGCGGCGCTAATCCGTCGTTGCGAGTTCCGCACCGGCTGCGGCCGGTCCCCCGATGAAACAACCAGGTCCCGTGTCATGCCCGCGAACGCGGGCATCCAGAACGCCACGTCGCTATCGGATTTGAGCTTTTCATCGGATCCGAAACGCTATCCCGACTTTACCGGTGAAGTCGGTCCATCCTGCGCCGCCTCGTCGTGTCCCACTGGATACCCGCTTTCGCGGGTATGACAAATCGGGTTTCGCCCTATCGCTTTCGACTCCTCGAGAGTTAGTAAAATCAATAAGATGGCCGGAACGATCCCGCCGCCGCTGGCTTGCCGATTGGTTCGCGCCGTGTCCGCCGGGCGGACATTGATGGCTTCGCGGCGCTTGCAATGACGGGAGCTACGCTTCGATCGCCCGCAAATCTCGTTGCTCGCGGCCGCGCGATGCTCCAGAAGAGCGGGCGAAACCCGCGTCGGAAGCCGTCGACTTGGAAAAGGCAGAATCATGGTCACGCTCCTGATTGGGATCGTCGTGTTTCTCGGCGTTCATACCCTCACGACCTTACGGGAGCCCCGGGCGGCGCTGATCGCGCGTTTCGGCGAGGGCCCGTATAAGGGGCTGTATTCGCTTGGCGCCCTGGTCGGCTTTGTGCTCATCGTCTGGGGATTCTCCATCTATCGTTCCGAGGGTTGGGTCCAGATCTGGTATCCCCCGACTTGGACCCGGCATTTGACGATCACGCTGATGTGGTTTGCATTCGTCGCGCTCGCCTGCATGAACCCGGCGCCGAGCCGAATCCGCGGCTGGCTGCGCCACCCGATGCTCGTCGCCATCAAAATCTGGGCGCTCGCGCATCTCATCGCCAACGGGGACCTCGGCGGCATGCTGCTGTTCGGCGCGTTCCTGGCCTGGGCGGTCTACGACCGCATCGCCGTCAAGCGGCGCGGCGATCTCGGCGCCGCTCGCGTTTCCGCCTTCACGCCCGCCGACGGAATCAACCTTGTGGTCGGAACCATCGCGTACATAGCGATGATCTTCCTGCACCCCTATCTCATCGGCGTGAGCGTGATCTAGTGTCGAACAGCAACGCTGATGTGGTGATCATAGGCGGTGGGGCGGCGGGGATCGCCGCCGCGCGCCGCCTGCGCGCCGAGGGCGTCGA
>JBAQGU010000821.1:0-2125 GCA_049287975.1 Roseiarcus sp. | reverse complement strand
ACGAAGGCGTCCAGGTTTTAGAGAACATTGCGAACATCCGCGTTCCGGTGATCGCGGCCGTCGAGGGACGCGCCCATATCCACTCGGACTACGCACTCCTCGCCAGCGTCATCGTGGCGGCTGAAGGCGCCACCTTCCAGGACGTCGGCCACTTTGCCGTGGGAGTCACGCCGGGTGACGGGATTTTTACGACATGGAGTTATCGGGCTGGACCAGGTCGAGCCGAAGCGTTCCTGCTCAATCCACAGCCGCTGCCGGCGCGTACCGCATACGAATGGGGAGTCGTTGCAGAGGTCGTAGCGAACGGCAAGGCGGTGGCGCGCGCTCGGGAACTGGCCGATTTGTACCTGCGGGCTCCGGAAGTGACGCGCCGGAATACGCGCATTCACTTCATTCAACCGTTGAAGGAACGCATCGTCCGCGAAGTCGGTTACGGACTATCCCTCGAAGGAGCGTCGTCGGCCGACCTGGTAAAATCAAAGCGATCGAAGGGTTAGGCTCAGGAACGCCGCTGCCCGTCGCGGCAGCCAACGAGGTGATCGAATAAGGACTCGCCTTGGCTATGCCGCATTCTTAGCCGCGCAGCGGTTCGGCTGTTCGTGCCCTTCAGCCAATAGCAACCGGCCAGAGCCAATAGCAACCGGCCAGCTCCCGCAATCAGATTGCTCGATCGCGGGAGCGGCCATCGCTCGGACCGTAGCCGATCCTTGTCCGCAATGCGCCTTACTTATCGGGCGGGCTTGTAGGATTTGGCGACGGCTTCAGCCTTCTTCATGCCGGCTACCCCTTGCACCCCCGTCAGCAAGGTTGTCGTCTTGGCGGACTTGATTGCGCCTCCCGCCGCGACCGCCAGTGAAACCGCGGACATGCTCTCGTTGTCCGGCATGTCGGCGATGATCACGGCGTCATACTCGCCGAAACAATACCAGCCGCCGACGAGCTTGCCCCCTGCGGCTTCGCACACCTGTCGGCCCACGGTCTCAATTCGGGCCTCCGGATGCTTGAGTTGAGCGGCCCAGGACTCGGGCGTATAGGCGAATTGCAACATGTAGTGCGGCATTTTCAGCCTCCCTTCCTTCCGCTGTCTAGTAGCAGGTCTATCGTGTGAATCCGCCAACTGCTGTGACGCGACGCTCCTCAGATGTGTAGTCAGCGCGCGGTCGGCACTCGATGCTGCGCCCTAAATGTTGGCGATTTCGTGGTCGTTGCAGATCGCGAAGTATGGCTGAAATCGCGCCGACATGTTTTCCCAGGATTTCTTAGGGGCAGAATGAAAGCCGGTTTTCCCTCGCCCGCGCGGGGCTTTCGTGGTATGAAAAAGGCATGTCGATAACGCTCACACCCGAACAGGAAACATGGATCAAGGCGCATGTCGCAACCGGCGACTTCGCTTCGGTCGAGGAAGCGGCGCGTCAGTTGATCGACGACCGCATTGCGGAACTCGCGCACGACGAAGGCGACGAGCACGACGATATGGCAT
Organism: Roseiarcus sp.; assembly: GCA_049287975.1. GTDB lineage: Bacteria > Pseudomonadota > Alphaproteobacteria > Rhizobiales > Beijerinckiaceae > Roseiarcus. Next base: position 645 of record JBAQGU010000821.1, on the reverse strand, counting down.
GGGCGAAGCCTTTGGTTGACGAGGGCTTGGCGGCGTTCCAACGCGGCGAGTTCATCACGCTCGAGGAACACAGGGCGCGTAACGCCGCGCGCCGTGCCGCGCTCCGGAAATAGTGGCGCGCGTCGTCATCACCGCACCGGCGGACGCCGATTCCACCGAGATTATCCGCGATCTTACCGCGAAGGCGGGCGAGCTTGTTGCCGACCGCTACGGCGCGGACTTTGACGCGCTCTATCTGCGCTTGGCGGCGTTCCCCGAAAGCGGCTCGCCGCGCCCCAAGCTTGGCCGCTTTATCCGCGTTGGCCTTGTTTCGCCCTATGTCGTGGTGTACCGCCACGTGCCCGACGACGATCTTGTTGCCATCATCCGCATTGTTCACGGGCGACGCCGGATCACCCGCCGCACCCTGACGCAACCGACCACGCCCCCATGATCTACGGCTACGCCCGCGTCTCAGCAACCCTTGCGCTCGATTGCGCGAAGCTGCAATGTCAGCGCGGCGACGATTGGGGGCTGGCGGCATGAAGACACGTCGCGATCAGTTACGCCGTGTTGTGATTATCTGTACGATTTTTGCTCGGAATCTCGCTTACCACCGCGCTGGACAGGGCAAGAGTGCTGCGGAGCTTCAGACCCTGTCCCACC
>JBAQGU010000820.1:0-8550 GCA_049287975.1 Roseiarcus sp. | reverse complement strand
ACGTGCGGCCAAGTCTGGATGCCCGCTTTCGCGGGCATGACACTGACGTTTCTGAGTCATCCCCTCTTTTTCAACGACTCACGCGGAGCGTCATTCAAAATGAGGTTCTTTAACGTCGTGTCATTCCCGCGTAAGCGGGAATCCAGGGCCCCGGCACGTGCGGCCAAGTCTGGATGCCCGCTTTCGCGGGCATGACACTGACGTTTCTGAGTCATCCCCTCATTTTCAACGACTCACGCGACTAGCAGCCTGTCGGACTTTGGCGCGGTTCATCGTCGAGTGATCGATGGGCTCGACTTCGGCCCGATGATCCGGGATTAGTCATTTCTTGGAGGCAAATTGGGAGTAAACCAAGCAAATTACTGATCGAGTCCTCGCTAACTTGAGCCAATGGCATGCGCCACGTCGCGACCGCGGCATTGTTCCTGAGCCTTATCCAGTCGAATGCAAATGCAGAGTTGGCGGCCCCTCCAAAGGTCGCCGCAGCTACGCTTGTCCCAGAGGCCGATACGCCACGCGTGATCGGGGAGACCGCGCAAGACACCGGAGCAAAGGCAAAAGGTCCCCCAGAGGCCGACTCCGGTCGGGTCGAAACTCCTGCCGCGGCGAAGGATTTCGATTTTATGTGCAAGACACTGGAGTCGGCGGCACGGCTGAACGATCTGCCCGTTGCGTTCCTCACGCGACTGATCTGGCAGGAAAGCCGGTTCGACGCCTATGTAGTGAGCCCAGCCGGCGCCCGCGGCGTGGCCCAGTTCATGCCGGAAACGGCTGCCGGGCGGGGGCTCGCAAATCCTTTTGATGTTACCGACGCAATCAACAAATCCGCAGAGTTTCTGCGGGACCTGACCAAGCAATTCGGCAATCTGGGCCTCGCCGCCGCCGCCTACAATGCCGGCCCGAAACGCGTTCAAGATTGGCTCGCCGGCAGTGGCAGCCTGCCGCTGGAGACCGAGGCCTATGTCCGGATCACTACCGGCCACGGCGCCAACGATTGGCGCTCGGCTCAACCGAATCAATGGACTCTGATGCTTCCGGAAGCAATTCCGTGTCCGCAACTCGTCAAAATTCTCGCCGACAACCCGGAGCGGATCGCGCCGCGGGGCAAGGCGGCGTCGGCGCGCGTCGCGCCCTCGGCTGAAGCTGTCTGGGGAGTTCAACTGATTGGAGACGACTCGCAAGCCTCGGCGCTTGCGGAATATTCTCAGATGCAAAAGACCTATAAATCGGTATTGGGGGGTCACCAGCCCCTCGTGCTTCGTTCAAAGGTTGGGCGAAGCGGCTTTTGGTATCGGGTGCGGGTCCCGGCCGACAATATCTTCCAGGCCGAGAGATTGTGCTCGGACCTGCGCGCAGCAGGCGGAAGCTGTCTCGTCCAGCGGAACTGATTGTCGACGCGCAGGGGTCATCATGGGATCTTCCCGAAAGACCACTCCACGCCAACGCCGCGCTCGCCGCGGAACGATCCGGCAAGAGCCTCAAAATCAATGGAGCGAAGAGGCGCTGGCGCGCGCGGCACGGGAGCCGGCGTAGCCGGCTGTCGCGGGGCGGCGCGCGCCGATTCGGCTCGAGAGACAACTCCGCCCCTCGCGATCGGCCGACCCGACCTCTATATGCGAGGTATCGCATCCAACGAGGAAGCCCACATGAACGCCGACGAACTCCGCGCGCTGCAAGCGCCGTTGAAAGACCGCTATCGCGCCGAGCCCGGCGCCGGGCGCGTGACGCTGCGCGCCGAAGGATCGCTCGACGCGACTTCGATCGCTTGCAAGGTCGAGACCGGCCGAGCGCTCGCCGTCGCCGGGCTGCATCCCGCCACCGGCGGGACCGGGCTCGAGCTTTGTTCAGGCGACATGCTGCTCGAGGCGCTCGTCGCCTGCGCCGGCGTGACGCTGAAGGCGGTCGCAACCTCGCTCGGGCTGACGTTGCGCTCCGGCCAGGTGAGCGCGGAGGGCGATCTCGATTTCCGGGGCACGCTCGGCGTCGATAAGCAGGCCTCGGTCGGCTTCACCGATATCCGTTTGAAATTCGCCCTCGATGCGGACGCGACGCCGGACCAGATCGCCACGCTGCTGCGCCTCACCGAGCGCTATTGCGTCGTCCTGCAAACATTGAGGCGTCCGCCGACGATCGAAGCTTCGGTGACGCGGGAGGCGGCATAGGCGGGTTCCGCTGCGCGCAACGCAGCGCAAGAGACCCGCGAATAAGAGAGGTCCCGTTACCCGTCAGCTCACGCCCCCTCCCCCTCTTCCTCCCCCTCCGGCTCGGATATCCGCTCCACCGACACCACCCGTTCGCCCTCGGCGGTGTCGAACACGATCACGCCTTGGGTCGCGCGGCCGGCGATGCGGATGCCTTCTACGGGGCAGCGGATCAGCTGGCCGCCGTCGGTGACCAGCATCACCTCGTCGCCGTGCTCCACCGGGAACGAGGCGACGAGCTTGCCGTTGCGGGCGTTCACCGCCATCGCGACGATACCCTTGCCGCCGCGCCCCGTGAGCCGATATTCGAACGAGGAGGTGCGTTTGCCGTAGCCGTTCTCCGAGATCGTGAGGATGAACTGCTCGGCGGCCGACATCGCGGCGTAGCGGTCGGGCGGCAGCGCCGCGGCGGCGGCCGCTTCGCTCTCGCCTTCCGCGTCGGGCGGCGCCTCTTCCCCCGTCTCGCCCGCCATCGCGCGGCGCATCTTGAGATAGGCCGAGCGCTCCTCGCCGCTCGCATCGAACTCGCGGAGGATCGCCAGCGAAATGACGTTGCCGCCCTCCGCCAGCGTGATGCCGCGCACACCCATGGAATCGCGCCCCTTGAAGACGCGCACGTCCGCGACGGCGAAGCGAATGCACTGGCCGAGATTCGTCGTCAGCAGCACGTCGTCGTTTTCCGAGCAGATCTGCACGTCGACGATGCCCTCGCCTTCGTCCAGCTTCATCGCGATCTTGCCGGCGCGATTGACCTGCGCGAAGTCGGAGAGCTTGTTGCGGCGGACGCTGCCGCGGGTGGTCGCGAACATCACGTCGAGCGCTTCCCAGCTCGACTCGTCCTCCGGCAGCGGCATGATCGTGGTGATGCGCTCGTCCTGTTCGAGCGGCAGCAGATTGACGAGCGCTTTTCCGCGCGCCTGCGGCGCGGCGAGCGGCAACCGCCAGACCTTCTCCTTGTAGACTTGGCCCTTGGAGGAGAAATACAGCACCGGCTGGTGCGTCGAGGCGACGAAGAGGCGCGCGACGAAATCCTCTTCCTTCGTGGCCATGCCCGAGCGGCCCTTGCCGCCGCGCCGCTGCGCGCGATAGGTCGAGAGCGGCACGCGCTTGATGTAGCCGGCGTGGCTCACGAGCACGACCATATCCTCGCGCTGGATGAGGTCCTCGTCCTCCATGTCGGCTTCGGACTCGAGAATCTCGGTTCGGCGCTTGTCGGCGAACGCGGTCTTCACCGCGACCAGTTCGTCGCGAATGATGCCCATCAGCCGCGCGCGCGAACCGAGGATGTCGAGGTAGTCGGCGATCTCGGCGGCGAGCTTGTTCAGCGCCTCGGCGATTTCGTCGCGGCCGAGCGCGGTCAGACGCGCGAGACGCAGCTCCAGGATCGCGCGCGCCTGCGCGTCGGAGAGGCGGATCGTTCCATCCTCCGCGATCGTGTGGCGCGGGTCGGCGATCAGGCCGATCAGGGGCGCCATGTCGCGGGCCGGCCAGACGCGCTCCATCAACGCGGCGCGCGCCGCGCCCGAGTCCGGCGACGTCCGGATCAGTCGGATCACTTCGTCGATATTGGCCACCGCGATCGCCAAGCCGACCTGGATGTGCGCCGAGTCGCGCGCCTTGGCGAGCAGATATTTGGTCCGCCGCGTCACGACTTCCTCGCGGAAGTCGAGGAAGGCGACGAGCATGTCCTTGAGATTCATCATCTCCGGGCGACCGCCGTTCAGCGCGATCATGTTCGCGCCAAAGCTCGACTGCATCGCGGTGAAGCGCCAGAGCTGATTGAGCACCACGTCTGCGACCGCTTCGCGCTTGAGCTCGATGACGATGCGCATGCCGTCGCGATCGGACTCGTCGCGCAGGTCCGAGATTCCCTCCAGTTTCTTCTCGCGAACGAGTTCGGCGATCTTCTCGATCAACGTCGCCTTGTTGACCTGATAAGGAATTTCCGAGACGATCAGCGCTTCGCGATCCTTGCGCAAGGTCTCGGTGTGGACCTTGGAGCGCATGATGATCGAGCCGCGCCCGGTGTTATAGGCGGAACGTATGCCGGCGCGGCCGAGAATGGCGCCCCCCGTCGGGAAATCCGGCCCCGGAATATGTTCCGTCAGGTCCTCGATGGACATGTCCGGCTTGTCCATCAGCGCGAGCAGAGCGTCGATCGTCTCGCCCAGATTGTGCGGAGGGATATTGGTGGCCATGCCGACCGCGATGCCGCCCGCGCCGTTGACGAGCAGGTTGGGAAAGCGCGCCGGCAGGACCGAGGGCTCCAGCTCCTTCTCGTCGTAGTTCGGCTTGAAATCGACCGTGTCCTTGTCGAGGTCCTCCAGCAAGGCCATCGCGATCTTCTCGAGCCTCGCTTCCGTGTACCTCGAGGCTGCCGGCGGGTCGCCGTCGACCGAGCCGAAATTGCCCTGCCCATCGATCAGCGGCGCGCGCATGGAAAAATCCTGCGCCATGCGCACCAGCGCGTCGTAGATCGCGAGATCGCCGTGCGGGTGGAACTTGCCCATCGTCTCGCCGACGGTGCGCGCCGCCTTGTTGTAGGGCCGATCGGGCGTGAAATTCAGCTCGCGCATCGCGTAGAGAATGCGCCGATGCACCGGCTTCAGACCGTCGCGCACGTCCGGAAGCGCGCGGCTGACGATCACGCTCATCGCGTAATCGAGATAGCTGCGCTTCATCTCGTCGAGGATCGAAACCGGCTTGATGTCCTGCGGGCCGCCGCTCGGGGGCCGTTCGTCTTTGTCGTCAGCCAATTCGGGAGAGTCCTGAAAGGAAGGTCGATTTCTATTAGCCTATTTTCTCTTCGGACGCCACCTCGTCCGCCGCGTCGGAAATCGGAAATTCACAGGTCAATTCAAGATTCTAAGGCGACCGCCAATTGCTGATGACGCGACTCTGCCAGGGCGAATGCGCTTCGACTGGCGCCATTTCGACGGCGCTCCCCGTCATTGCGGGCGCGGCGAAGCAATCCATCTCTCCGCGAGATAGCCGGCCGACGAGTTCTCAAAACCGACCGTGTAGTAGTTGTTTCAACAACTTCAGGCGTCAGCGGACAGGGCGCCGCCAAATCGGCAGGCGGCCGGCGGCGGAACCGTGGGTCGCGTCCCGTTACCCCGCCGCGCGCTTTTTCGCTTCTTCCTCGTAGAGTTCCTTCTTCGACAATTTGCCGACCAGCGTACGCGGCAGCTCGGGGCGAATCTCCATCGCCGCGATCATCTCATGCTTGCCGAGCTTGTCCTTCAGGAACGCCTTCATCTCGTCCAGCATCATCGCTGCCGCGCCCGGCTTGAGCTTGATGAACGCCTTGGCGGCCTGGCCGCGATATTCGTCGACGACGCCGATCACGCTGACAGCTTCGACTGCGGGATGCTGATAGATCGCTTCCTCGATGTTTCGGGGATAGACGTTGAAGCCGCCGCTCAGGATCATGTCCTTGGTGCGGTCGACGATGAAGATATAGCCGTCCTCGTCCATGTAGCCGACGTCGCCGGTGCGCATGAAGCCGTCGGCGGTCATCCCGTCGGCGGTCGCCTTCGGGTTCTTCCAATATCCCTTCATCACGTTGGGCCCGCGCACGCACATTTCGCCGCGCTCGCCGCGCGCGACATAGGTCTTGCCGTCCTCGACGCTCAAGAACTTGAATTCGATTCGAGGGATGGGAATGCCGCAGGAGCCGGCTTTTTGAGGTCCGGAAATGGGCGTGAAGGTGCCGGTCGGCGAAGTCTCGGTCATGCCCCAGCCCTCGGCGAGGCGGCGGCCACTGAACTTCTCGAACGCGTTCTGCACTTCGATCGGAAGCGGCGCGCCGCCCGAATTGCACGATTTGAGCGAGTGGATGTCGGCCGTCTTGGCCGCGGGGTGATTGAGGATGGCGATGAACATGGTGGGAACGCCAGGGAACATCGTGATTTTTTTCGTCTCGATGTCGCGCAGCGCCGCCTCGGCATCGAAGCGCGCGTGCAACACGAGTTCGGCGCCCAGCCGAACGCCGAGCAACAGGACCACCGTCAGCGAATAAATATGGAATGGCGGCAGCACCGACAACATCCGCTCCTCGCCGGGAATGATCAGCGGCGGAAGGGCGCGCATGGTCTCGATGTACTGCGATGTGGCCGCCGTCAGATTGGCGTGGGTCAGCATCGCGCCCTTGGGGGCGCCGGTCGTGCCGCCGGTGTACTGCAACACCGCGATCGCCTCTTTGGGATCGGCGACCGAATAAATCTCCGGCTGGCCGTCGTTGTCGAGCAAATCCGCGAAGGAGACGTGCCTGGGATCGGGAACGACATCCGCTAATTGCTTGCCCGCGGTCAGGTGCGCGCGCACGCCTTGCGGGTGGCCGGAATACTCGGCGAGGTCGCCGATGACGAGATGCTTGACGCGTGTTCTGCCGAGGAGTCCGCTCATCTGCGGATAGAGCGCGGCCAGATCGAGCGTGACGAGAATGTCCGTCTCGCTATCGGCGACTTTGTGTTCGAGCACCTTTTCCGCGTCTAGCGGCGAATAGTTCACGACCACGCCGCCGGCTCTGAGGACGCCGAAGAAGGCGATCGCGTAATGTGGCGAATTCGGCAGAAACAGGCCGACATGCACGCCCGGCTTCACACCGAGGCCTTGAAAGCCCTTGGCCGCGCGGTTTGCCAGCGCATCGAGCTTGGCGAACGTGATCTTGCGGCCCATGAAGTCGAGCGACGCTTGATTGGGCCATTGCTTCGCGGAATCCGTCAGAACGTCCTGCACCGCCGTCAATTCCAAGTCCGCATCCCAACGGACGCCGGGCGGATACGACTTGATCCAAGGCTGTTCCGACACTTGTTCCTCCTGAACGCCGTTGCGCAATTTCGCGCGCTATTTCGATGTGGACTGTAGCACGTTTTCCGCGAGCCAAAAGATCGTGGGCGGGACAAAACCACCGATGGCGACCGTTTGCAGCGGCGGCCGAGAGCCTCGCCGCCGCTCCCCCGCCATTGCGCGAAAGCGGCCGTTTGGTGCAGATAGCTCCGGTGGAGCGGGCCATATCGCGCCGCCGCGATCTCAACGGGCGGAAGCATGCGGTCAAGGTCCGACGTCCCCTGTCGTCGTCGAAATGAATTTTCCTGAACCCTGTCGCCGATTCCCCGAGGTTTCCATGACGCAAATGCCGCCGCTTCAGTTCGCCGATGTAAACGGCATCCGCATGGGATATTACGAAGCCGGCCCAAAGACGGATGCGACGCCAATCGTGCTCTGCCACGGCTGGCCCGAGATCGCCTATTCCTGGCGCCATCAGATCCAAGCGTTGAGCGAGGCGGGATTGCGCGTCATTGCGCCCGACCAGCGCGGCTACGGCGCGACCGATCGGCCGGAGGCCGTGGAGGCCTACGACCTCGAACATCTCGCAGGCGATCTCGTCGGCCTGCTCGATCATCTCGGGATCGAGAAGGCGATCTTCGTCGGTCATGATTGGGGCGGCTTCGTCGTCTGGCAGATGCCGCTGCGCCATTTGGCGCGCGTAGCCGGCGTCGTCGGGATCAATACGCCGCATTCGCAGCGCGCGCCGGCCGATCCGATCGCGATCTTTCGCAAGCGCTTCGGCGAAAGCATGTATATCGTGCAGTTCCAGGATCCGGCGCATGACCCCGATCGGATTTTCGCCGAAAACGTCGAGAAGACGTTCGACTTCTTCATGCGCGGCCCGATGCCCGGTCGCGGTCCCGCGCCTTCGGGCCCGGCGGAGGCGGGCATCGGCGCGCCGCCCAAGCTCAATCTCGCGTTTCCGCAGATCGTCGCCGAATACGATCCCAAGCGCGACCCGCGAAAGCCGCTCCTGACGTCGGACGAGATGAAGGTCTACGTCGATACGTTCCGGCGGACGGGCTTCACCGGCGGCATCAACTGGTACCGCAACATGACTCGCAATTGGCGGCTCGCCGCGGATTTGGATCATGTCGTGCGCGTCCCCAGCCTGATGATCATGGCCGAGCTGGATCTGGTGCTGCCGCCCTCCGCGGCCGACGGCATGGAAAAGATCGTGCCGGACTTGGAGAAGCATCTCGTGCGCGGCAGCGGTCACTGGACGCCGCAAGAAAAGCCCGAAGAGGTCAGCGCGACGATTCTCGACTGGCGCCGGCGGCGTTTCGGTTGAGCGAGAAGGTTGCGACAGTTAGCAGCGATTCAGATGCCGTCCGTTGTGGCTTCAGCTCCGTACGAAACGGGAGAAGCGATTCACGACCCCCGCCGTCATGGCCGGGCTCGTATGGGGGCTTTTTTGTCAATAGGGCGCGGCGCTTTTTTTCGCTCCTCGCGGCGGGGAGTGTTGCGACTGGCTCGAAGGCCCGCTCCCGGCCTTCGAGCTCTTGGGCAGCGCGAG
>JBAQGU010000819.1:0-2624 GCA_049287975.1 Roseiarcus sp. | reverse complement strand
GCGCGCGACCGCGGCGTCAGTCGGTCGGCAACCCCGCTTTGATCAAGCCCTCCGCGATTCGCTTGACGTCCTCTTCTCGATCGAACGGGAGTCGGCTGATATGGCCGGCGAAGGAGTAGCGCGGATTGATCGCTTTCAGTTCGTCCCAGAGGCGCCGCGCTTCTTCGACCTCGCCGATATGACCGAGGGCGGCGGCGAGGAACGATCGGGCTGAATCGGAATTCGGCGCCAGCACGAGACGCTGCTTGAAGATGGCAGCCGCCGTCTCGTATTTCCCGGCCGTCAAATAAGCCATGCCGAGGAACTGGAGCCCTTGTTGGCTGAGGACGGGATCAAGCCGCATATTGCGCTCCATCTGCGCGATCGCTTCGAGCGGGCGACCCGCAAACAGTTCGATGCTTCCCAATAGGCCGCGCGCAGGCGAATAATTTGGACTGAGAGCGAGGGCGGCGTTGGCCTCCGCGACGGCTCGCTCGGTATTGCGCTCTCTGAGAGCGACCATCGCGCTCGCGAAGTGAGCGAGAGGCTCGCCCGAGTCTTTCTCCACCGCTCGATCGGCGGCGACTCTCGCGAGGCCGAGCGAACGGTCGGACTCTTGGCTCCATTGATTGTTGAAGTCGAGGACGTAGGCCCAGGCGAGCGCAGCGTAAGCCTGCGCGTAATTTGGATCGAGCTCGACGGCGCGGTTGAGCAGGACGATCGCTTGCTCGAAAATTTCGCGGTTTTGCGTCGCGCCCAGCAGGAGCTCGCGGGCGCGGATATGGCAGTCGTGCGCCTCGACATTGGTGACGCCCGCTTCGGCGATGCGCGCCTTCTCGGCGGGGCTGAGCGTCACCTTCAGCGCGCTGACGATCTTCTGGGTCACGTCGTCCTGGACGGCGAATATGTCGGTCAAGTCGCGATCGTAGCGCTCCGCCCAGAGATGGGCGCCATTGCCGGCATCGATGAGCTGCGCCGTGACGCGGACACGGTTTGCGGCGTGGCGGATGCTGCCTTCGAGAACGAAGCGGACATTGAGCTCGCGGGCGACTTCCCTGATGTCGAACCTTTTGCCCTTGTAGGCGAAGCTCGAATTGCGGGCGATAACGATGAGGCCCGCCACTTTGGCGAGATCCGTAATGATGTCTTCGGTGACGCCGTCGCTGAAATAATCCTTCGATGGATCGCTGGACATATTATCGAAAGGCAGCACCGCGATCGAAGGCGCGGCGTGACGCTCTGGCGCAGGCGCAGCGACGGTCGTGTGCCCTGGTCGCCACTTCCAGATCGAAATTGGCCGATCGATATTCTTGACCTGTACCCGTCCGCAATCCTGGAACGCGTTATCGATGCGATTGCCGACGCCCTCATGCACGATCGAGGAAATGCAGACGCCGCCTGGATCGGCGAGCGGCTCGAGCCGCGCCGCGACATTGACGCCGTCGCCATAGATGTCGTCGCCGTCGATGATGACGTCGCCGAGATTGATGCCGATCCGCAGTTGGATTCCAGGTTCGCCCGGAGACAATACGCGCGCAGCGACTGCGTTCTGAACGTGGACAGCGCATTCTACCGCGTCGACGACGCTGGCGAACTCAACCAACGTTCCGTCGCCGATCAGCTTGACGATGCGGCCGTTATGGGAAGCGACCGCGGGATTGAACAGGGTTTCCCGAAAGTGCTTCAACGCGGCGAGCGTGCCGCCCTCGTTTCCGGCCATCAAGCGCGAATAGCCGACGACGTCGGCGGCCAAAATCGCCGCGAGCCTCCGATGGGTTTGAGCTTCCGTCATGACGACTCGTCACATCAGCGCGCCAAGCGCCCGCCAATGCGTGGGGCCTCATGTAGGGATTGAGCGCTCGACGTCAACGCGCCGGGGCGCCGATTTATTGAGCGCGCCATGCCGGCGGCCTCGCGCGACAGCCGACCTCGGGCGCATTTCCGCAACGTCGATTTTTAGGCGTATTTCGCTTTCCAAAAATCAGAATTAATGCTAGGCTGTAAATCATGGTGAAGCAGACGTCAGGTGAGCTGTTGCAAAGAGAGGATCTCGAGAGTTCCGCCATTCCGGAGCCGCTGCCGTCCCGGCGGATAGCCGAGGCGATCGTCGATGTTTGAACCGAGGCGTTTCGGTCGACGGGATCGCGCAGCGAGAGGGCCTGGCGGCAACAACGGAGTCCGCCGGGAAATGGCGCCGCAACGGCTTGAAAAGATTGAATCCGGGCCGGGAAATGGTAGGGCCTCGGAAGGCTGGCGCCCACAATATCTGGTATACGGGCGCGCGGCCGGCCGGGGCGCTCCGGCTGACAAAAAGCTGGGGCGGCTGGGACTTACAGAGGGACAGAAAAAGGCGCCTAGAAGCTTGAAATCATTGCATGCAGAACTGAAATCGGCGCCGGGTCCGAAGCGGCCGGAAAGGCCTGAGATCGAGGGGAAGGAAGCGCCCTATTCGGCTGGCCCGATCGCCAAGACGACGTCTCGACGCTCCGGCACGGCCGCCCTCGCCGCGCGAGGCCGGGCGATCATCGCGAACAGCAGGAGCAGCGGGGCCCAGGAGATCGGCGGCCCCTTGTCGCCGAGCGCCCACATCGCGAACGGCAGCAACAGCGCGAGCGCCAGCACGGTCGCCTCGCTCAGCGTCAGGC
>JBAQGU010000818.1:0-6621 GCA_049287975.1 Roseiarcus sp. | reverse complement strand
GTCGCGCTGCTCGCCGGGGCGACGCTGACTTCCGCCGGCGCCCTCGCGCCCAAGGGCCTGTTCCCGATCGGCGGCCTGCCGCACGCCCCGCGGGAGGATATGGCGGAGCTCGCGCGCCTGAAGACCTGGGTCGACAACGCCGCCAGCCCTCGGCGCAAGGTCTGCGGCCTCGGCTCGAGCTACACGTTCAGCGGCCAGTTGATCGACGAGCTCTGGCAGCTGCAAGCCAAGCGCTCGCCGCTGTACGGCGACCCCAAGCTGCGGCCGGACGTGAAAATGTCGGACGTCGACACCGTCGAAGGCCCGCCGCCGCGGGAGCTCGAGGATTGCGCGATCATGATCGTCGGCGACCCCGTCCAGACCCACCTGATTCCGGCCTACCAGCAGACGGTGATCGTGCCCTCGCGCGAGATGCTGTCGGGGACCGGCATCGGGGCGCACTACCGCCGCACGGGCGAGGTTTTCCACCTCGAGAAGGGCGTCGACGCCGTCGTGTTCGAACGCGTGACCCCGCTCGACGACGCCGACATGGCCGCCCTCGCCGAACGCTGGCGTGCGGCGCGAGCCGCCGAAGCGGCGGCGCAGCGGGAGGCGTTCCGACCGTGAGAGGGCGGACGACGAGGGCGCTACGCTCCCGGGAGGCTGCGCCATGTCGGACGGCTCGCAAAGCGACGACGCCTTGACGGCGACCGGATGGGAGCGCGCCATAGGCTATGGGCCCCCTTCTCCCGCAGGGGGAGAAGGGGGTCGGGCCAGGCGCCGATTTCAGTTTTGCATCGAGCGACTTCAAGACGTTGGGCGCCTTTTTCTGGGAACTTTTCGGGCCGCAGCTCAAGAGAGCGCCAGCCCCGTCAGCGCGAGCGGCGCGACGGTTCATCGCTCTACCGTTCACGCGGCACCGCCCGCATCTCGAGACGCCCTCGTTCGGGAACTGCGGGCTGAATTGGGGCAAGGATCGACTCCTATCGGCCGGTCTCGATGTGTATGTTGTCGCCACAACTTACTCAGACTGTCGGGAGATTTCGCTTGCGAAGGCTAAATTTCGCTTGCGAACTGATAAATTTCGCTTGCGAAACGATTTTGCCTCGCCAAGCGCACTCCCAAGCTATTGAAATCGTTGGGACGCGAAATTTCCAGTTTCGCGGTTTCGTGCTATTTCAAGGGTTTGCGACCCGTTTTTTCGCGCCTTTCTTCGCCGTCCCGTTTTCCGATCCGCCCGACAGGCCTAGCCATCAATTTTATTTCTCAGAATCCATCGATAGCACGAATTCGATTCCAGGGAAAGCCAAAAACGGTAGTGGGTCGGTTTGAATTTCCGTTATTTGCCGGAAGCGGATAGCGAGTTCCGCATGAGCGGGAGCCGAAGCAGAGATTCGTTGTCGATAGACACTGGCGCTTTCGACCCAAAGGGCACGCTCGCGGTGTTGCGAAAATCAGGTAAAGCGCAATTCGCGAAGAGGCCAGGAGAAAAGGGGGAGTCGCGCTTCTTGAGTCTCACGCGCGCTGGCAGTGGGCTGGACACTCCATGCAGGTTCCGTATTGGAGCTTATGCGACTTCGGCGTCGACCTCGACCCGGGCGCGAAGTTTCTGCAAGTCCGCTTCCATCAAGGGATCGTCGGGACATGTTTCCTGCTTGCGGCGAGCGTCGGTGCGTTGCCATTTAAGAGCTGAATCGCCTCTTCAAGGTGGCTATGAATTGCAACGAGTGTTTTACTGGTAATAAAATTATGCGATCTGAGATTGATATTGCCCAACCTCGCAACGTCACTATGTCCAACGTTCACGATCACAAAGCCCGAAGAGGCTTGCAAAATTGTGCCAATTTTGGCACAATAAGCCAGGATGATCGACCGCACGAAAAAACTGCCCGCGCGGTTCTATGTGAATTCAACGGGACGCAAACCGGTTCGCGAATGGATTCTCGAATTGCCCGAAGCCGATCGCCACACGGTAGGCAAGGACATTCAGAAAGTCGAATTCGGGTGGCCGCTCGGCCGACCGCATTGCGCGCCGCTCGGCACGGGCCTGTGGGAAGTGCGCAGCACGCTCGCCAGCGACCGCATCGCGCGGGTGATTTTCTGCATGGGCGACGGCCACATGATCTTGCTGCACGGATTCATCAAGAAGACCCAGAAGACGTCGAAGGCCGACATCGACCTGGCGCTCAAACGAATGAAGGAGGTGACGTGATGGCCCGGAAACGCAAAGCCAGCGTGAGTGAAGAAACCTTCGACGAGTTCCTTGCCGAACAAGGGATGCTCGAATCGACCGAGGATCACGCGGTTAAAGAATTGATCGCCGAGCAGCTCGCCGCCGCAATGGCGGAGCAGGGGTTGACCAAGGTTGAAATGGCCGCGCGGATGAAGACCAGCCGCCGCCAGCTCGACCGGCTTTTTGATCCGGCGATTCCTTCGGTGTCGCTCGACACGCTGCGCCGCGCCGCGAGCGCGGTAGGCCGTTCGCTGCGCATTGATTTGGTGTGACGCTGATCGACGCTACTTCAGACGGTGAGAGCGACGGGCCGACTCTCGCCCCCCGCCGTGCTACTCTCCTCACGACATCAGAAAACACATATCATGGCCGACGCTGCCGGGATTGTCGTAAAAATCGCCGAGAACCGCCGGGAGCGGTTGCTTCGGGAACTCGAATATAACGAGCTTATTGCAGAGGTTGTGCCGGAGTTCCAGCATAGCCGTAGTGCAGCGCTCATCGCGTTTATCTGTTTTGACGACGGCAAAATAACTCATCTGGCGAAAGCGCGTCGGGGCGTTCGAGCAGCAACGGGCGTGACGACGCTGGCGAACGTCCGCTACCGCCACAGCAGTCGATCCGGCCCGCCACCCGAACGTCTGCTTCGGAGTTGCGGCAACCATCGGCTGAACGGCTATGTTGATCGAACGGGCCAAGGCGGACGCCGAAGCGGCCGTCATCGCCTTCGGGGAATCCTTCGTCGACAACGGCAGCGATCACACGTTCGGCTTCTCCCCGGAACGGGGCGTCCACGACATCCACATGATGCAGGGAAACAGCGGCTCGTTCTCGGGAGACAACAGGGTGAACGGCGACGGCGCTCTGTTCATCCGATTCCGCGGGGGCGAGACCGCGACGCTGTTCATCCGTTTTTCCGTGCAGTCCATGGATACGGGCGATAGGACCGGGACGCCCTCGGGCGGCGCGGAATGAAGCGAAGACCGCCCGACGCTTACTTATTTCCAGACGAGTGCGCAGCTATCCGAGGCCGCGGTACGATCGAAATCAGTAACGAGCTCTCACGTAGTTCACCGTACCCGGACAAGGCAATACAACGAGGTGCGGTCCTTCGTAGAAGTAGCACGGTTGGTTCGCGATCGCGATCGGCGCCGCGAGGCCGTTCACCTGGGTCTGGGCCATCCAGTTCAGATACGCGGACCGGTTCGCGATATCGGTGTCGTTTTCGACTACGAGACCATTCGCGCGCGACGGCGTAGTGACGCAAGTTACGGCCACCAGGGAAATAACCGCACCCACCGATCGGTTTCGAACCATCGCTTCTGCTCCCACTCGAATGGACTCGATAATGGCATGACCTCAATTAATGTTTTGCTTCGATCCGGGCGAAACGGCTCCTTGTCGACAGGGCATGCGACCGAAGGGTCATCCGGCTCGCCGCCCTTGAGCTGCCGCCGATGCAGAAGGCCATCCTCGCGGTATTGGCTATCGGCGTGCCCTGCAGCGATCCCCGCCCCCGTTCGTCTCATTTGGTGGAAAGCAGTTATTAAACACTGACCGTATCCGTCGGCGGTCAGGATCGCGGCATGCCGGAAGCGAATATGTATTCGGCCAGACTTGGGAAAGCCGAGAGGCGGCCTTGATTGCATAAGGAACGCTACGCGCATAGCTTACGCTAGGAGGATTGAAAAATGGCTGCGCAAACCTCGGTTCTGCACGTGTCGGTGGAAAATGACATCAGGGAAAAGGCGAAGGTCGCGCTGGGCGCCAAGGGCTTGTCCCTGTCCGACGCCGTGCGCCTGTTCCTGCTCCGCGTGGCCAACGATCCCGCATTCCCTCTGGAGCTCGAGGTCCCGAACGCCGAGACCCGCGCGGCCATGTCGGAGGCCGAGGAGATCGCGCGGACGCGGCGCGCTAGATTTGCCAGCGCCGACGAATTGTTTGCCAGTCTTGAAACGACCGGCGGCAGGTAAGCGCGCCGCGCCGCCGCGCGCAGCCGATTACAGCAAAGCTTTCCTCAAAGACTGGGAGCGATTGTCGCGGTCGGGGCGGTACGACATGAACCGGCTCAAAGAGGCCATGATGTTGCTGATCGTAACGAAGCGCCGCTCGGGCCGGAATGGCTCGACCATCCTTTGAAAGGTCAGTGGGATGGGCATCGGGAATGTCACATCGGTGGGGATTTCCTGTTGGCTTACAAACTAGCGGACGCGGGCGCCTCCGGGCTCGTCGTTTTCGTCCGGACCGGCTCTCACGCCGACTTGTTCGGGGAGTGAACCCGGTCTCTCGTGTCTCTCGTCCCACTCATTGACAGCAAATCGGGCGACCTGTTAGCGGTGACATGTCAGCGCGAGCCGCCGGCTCGGCGGACATTGTTCGCCAGCGGTGGCATGACGCGCTGCATCCGTCTCCGGGTCCACCGGGGCGGCCAAAGCTCAGCAGGAGGAAGCCCATGAAATCCACGACCCGAATGGTTGCGCTCTGCGCGCTCGCGAGTGCGATGCTCGCCGGGCCGGCGCTCGCCGACACCAGCAAGATGCGCATCGCCTTCTCCAACAACTACGCCGGCAATTCCTGGCGTCAGGCGATGCTCTCCAGCTATGACATCGTCACCAAGAAGGCGGTCGCTGACAAGATCGTCGCAGCAGCCGACGTCTTTACGACCGCCGACAAGGAAGTGCCGACGCAAGCCGCGCAGATTCAGAACCTGATCCTGCAGGGCTACAACGCGATCGTCATCAACGCGGCCTCGCCGGACGCGCTGAACGGCGCGATCAAGCAGGCCTGCGACGCCGGCATCGTCGTCGTCTCTTTCGACGGGATCGTCACCGAACCCTGTGCTTATCGCGTCGTCGTCGATTTCAAGGACATGGGCAAGCAGGAAGTCGTCGAAATGGCGAAGTTCCAGCCCAAGGGCGGCAGCCTGCTGGAGATTCGCGGCCTCGCGGGCACCTCGATCGACGACGCGATCCATGCCGGCATTCTCGAAGGGGTCAAGGAACATCCCGATTTCAAGATTGTCTCCTCCGTCACCGGCGACTGGGACCAGACGACGGCGCAGAAGGCTGTGGCGACGGTGCTGCCCTCCCTGCCGCCGATCGTCGGCGTCGTCGATCAGGGCGGCGATGGCTATGGCGCTGCGCAGGCGTTCGCCGCCGCCGGCAAGCCGCGTCCGACGATCATCGAGGGTAATCGCCAGGACGAGTTGCAGTGGTGGAAGGAGCAGAAGGAAAAGAAGGGCTACACGACATGGTCGGCCTCGATCGCGCCCGGCGTCTCCACCCTCGCGTTCTGGGTCGCGCAGCAGGTGCTCGACGGCCGGAAAGACATTCCTCACGATCTGCTGGTGCCCTACCTCGCCTTCACGCAGAGTGATTTCGAGGCCGAGCTGCCGAAGATCCCCAAGGGCGGCGTCGCCAGCCACGAATACACCCAGGCCGACGCGATCGCGGCGATCAAGGCCAACATGAAGTAATCCAGAGTCTCGCGCCCAATACGCCAAGGACGGATCCACCCATGGCTAATGCGGGCGCGGCTCTCGTCAATTTGGACGGCGCCGAAAAATCTTTCGGCGCCGTCCGCGCTCTGGACGGCGTCAGCCTGGAAATCGCCGCCGGTGAATGCGTCGGCGTGGTCGGCCATAACGGCGCCGGCAAATCGACGCTCATGCACATTCTGGCCGGCGGCGCGGCGCCCGATCGCGGCCGGATCGTCATTTCGGGAGAAGAGCAGCGCGGTTACTCCACGGCCCGCGCCACTGCGCTCGGGATTCGCTGCGTCTTCCAGGAACTCTCCCTCTGCCCCAACCTCAGCGTGGCGGAGAATGCGCGGGTCTTTCATCCGGGCATCAGCGGCCTCGGCTGGCGCCGGCGCGCCGGCCAGCTGATCGTCGACAAGCTCGACGAGATATTTCCCGGCCACGGCATCGACGCCTCCGACCTGGTGCAGGATCTATCGATCGGGCGACGGCAAATGGTCGAAATCGCGCGCGCCTTCACGGTCTCCGACCGGCCGGCGCGGCTCGTGATCCTCGACGAGCCGACCTCCTCGCTCGACGAGCAGACCTCCGGTCAATTGCTCGGCCATGTCCGAAATTCTGTTGCTCGAGGCATGAGCTGCGCACTGATCTCCCACATCCTCGGCGAGGTTTTGAACAATTGCGACCGCATCGCCGTCATGCGCGACGGCAAGGTGGTCGTATCGGATTTCGCCGCGGCGTTCGATCGGGACCGTCTGATCGCTGCGATGGGCGGGGTCGCGGCCCAGGCGCCGCACGCCGAGGCCGTGGGCGGTCGCGATTCCCGCGGCGATGCGCCGGTCCGGGTCCGCATAAGGCCCGATCGTCAGACCGACGGTCAGGAACTGATCGCCCACGCGGGTGAGATCATTGGCCTGGCGGGCCTCGCCGGACA
>JBAQGU010000817.1:0-4838 GCA_049287975.1 Roseiarcus sp. | reverse complement strand
GGTTCCGGGTTTGCGGCCCAAGCTCGTCGCCGGCGCGGCGGAGGGTTCCCCGCCTGCGAGCCGGCGACGCGCCTCTTCTTCCGATTGCCGCTTGAAATTGGCTTCCTGGGCGCGGCGCTGTTCTTCGTCGCGCTTGCGGGCCTCGGCGGCTTCACGCTCGGCCTTCTCGCGCGCCTCGCGCTCGCGTCGGGCTTGAGCCTCGGCCTCCTGGCGCCGCCGGTCCTCCTCTTCGCGCGCTCGCGCGTCGTTCAACGCCCGCGCACGCGCTTCGCGTTGTTCCTCGGTCAAGGTGGGAAGGACGACGCCCGTCTTGGGCGGAGCGGAAGGCCCGACCGTTGGACCACGGGGCGCCGTGGGAGTGAGCACGATCGTCGCCTTGGGCGCAGCGGCGGCGGACGCCGCCGCCGCTGGAGTCGACAGCGCTTCGCGCGGAGGCCCTTCTCCGGGTCCCGATCGGCGTTTGACCTTCTCGACGACGACCGCCTTGCTCCGGCCGTGCGAAAAGCTCTGCCGGACCATGCCCTGCTCGATCGGGCGCTTGAGATGCAAAGTCGCCTTCGGCGCCGGGGCGCCCAAGGTCTTGTCGCCGCTGTTGTTCGTTTCGCTCATGCGTTGTTCCACAGACCCAGTTACTCTCGACTCGTATCGAAAATTTCGCTCGTCGCTCCGGCAGCGCCGACGATGGCCGGAACCTCCACCGACGCCCCCACGCCCGACCGGTAGAGGATCAGGCGTGCGACCTTGGCGAGGAACGCAGCGCTGGCCGGCCCCGCGGTGAGCGCTGCGTGTATCACATTTGTCCTGCCCAACGCCAAATCCAATCGACGAGAATCGAAGAGATTTATTCTGGCCACGGATTCGCCCAGATCCCCCAGGACGCCGTCGAGCAGCTTTTGCAGCTTGCTCGCGCCGTCGCGCGCGCCGTCGGACGCCTGTATCAGCGCCGCCAAATTCCTTTTCGAGTTCGCGGCGCGGATGGCCGCCTCGACCTTGGCGCCGCCGATGGTGACCAGCCCGGCCTTGTTGACCAGGGAGAGAAACCGCAGCGCGTCCTGCTCCAGCAGACCATCGACTTCGTCGGCGAGATCCGCGCCGGCCCGGACGCTGGCGCGAAATCCGCGCGAAAAAGCTTGTTTGGCCGCGGCCTGACGCACGACAGCGCGACTCAACCGCGTCCAGACGCCCCGTCCCGGCAGCTTCTGGCGAATGTCGGGCACGACCGCGCCCTCGCCGGAAAGCGCGAAGCGAAGCATCGTCTCCGGCGATCCCTTGAGGCCGGATACGACACAGGTTCGCTCCGGTCCCTTTTCCTCACTATCGATCCGCGTTCGCAATCCGCGACCTCCCGGCTTTTCAGTGCGCCTCTTCCTCGACGGCGGGCGTCTCGGCGGCAGATGCATCCACCCAGCCGGCGCGCACGCGCGCGGCCATGATGATCGCGTCCGCGTCCTCGCGGGAAATCCCGAATTCGCTGAGATAGCCGGCGTACTTCTTCTCGCCGGACTCCTCGCGCTCGGTCCATCCCACGAGATCGTCGGTGGCGCAGCCCGCAAGGTCCTCGACGGTCCTGACCTCGTTCTCGCCGAGCTTGATCAACATCGGGGTCGTCAGGCCCTCGATCGTCTTGAGTTCGTCGGAAACGCCCAGCGCCTTCCGCGCGTCGTCGTATTGCGCCTCGATTCCCGCCAGATGGCCCTGCGCGCGGGATTGGATTTCCCCAGCGGTTTCCAGATCGAAGCCCTCGATCGAAGAGAGATCGTCGATATCCACGTAGGCGATTTCCTCGACCGAGCGGAAGCCTTCCGACGCGAGCAGTTGCGCGACCGTTTCATCGACGTCCAGCGCGGTCATGAACGTGTTGGTGCGTTCGACGAATTCCTTCTGCCGACGCTCCGATTCCTCTGCCTCGGTGAGAATGTCGATATCCCACCCCGTCAATTGCGAGGCGAGACGGACGTTCTGTCCGCGCCGGCCTATCGCCAGGGAAAGCTGATCGTCGGGCACGACGACCTCGATACGCGTGGAATCCTCGTCGAGCACCACCTTCATGACTTCCGCGGGCTGGAGCGCGTTGACGATGAAGGTAGCGGCGTCGGGCGACCAGGGAATGATGTCGATCTTCTCGCCCTGCAACTCGTTGACGACCGCCTGCACGCGCGAGCCGCGCATGCCGACGCAGGCGCCGACCGGATCGATCGAGGAATCGTTGGAGACGACAGCGATCTTCGCGCGCGAGCCCGGATCCCGGGCGACCGACTTTATTTCCACTATGCCGTCGTAAATCTCCGGCACTTCCTGCATGAACAGCTTGGCCGTGAATTGAGGGTGCGTGCGCGAAAGGAAAATTTGCGGTCCGCGCGCTTCGCGGCGCACGTCGTAAACATAGGCGCGGATCCGGTCGCCGGGGCGGAACATCTCGCGGGGGACGAGTTCGTCGCGCCGCACGACCGCCTCGCCCGCGCCGGCGCCGCCGAGATCGACGACGACATTGCCGTATTCGACGCGCTTTACCTGGCCATTGATGATCTCGCCGATGCGGTCTTTGTAGACGTCATATTGCTTGTCGCGCTCGGCCTCGCGGATTTTCTGCACGAGCACCTGTTTGGAGGCCTGGGCCGGAATGCGGCCGTAATCGAACGGCGGCAGCGATTCGGCGATCCAGTCGCCGATCTGCGCGGAAGGGTTCTTCTTCTGCGCATCGGCGAGCGTGATCTGGGTCGCGTCGTTCTCGATCTGATCGACGACCAGCAGCAAGCGCGAGAACCGGATTTCACCGGTCTTGGGGTTGATGTCGGCGCGCACCTCGGTCTCCTGACCATAGCGCGAGCGCGCCGCTTTCTGCATCGCATCCTCCATCGAGGCGAGCACGATCGAGCGGTCGATCGACTTCTCGCGCGCGACGGCGTCGACGATCTGCAAGAGTTCGAGTCTGTTGGCGCTGACGGCCATCGTCTTCTCCTTCGTGAAGTCCCCCGGGCGTCCCGAGGGCGCTCGGGGCCGCGGTGGATGTTAGGCTTTCGGTTTCGCTCTGGTCTTGGTTTCGGTCTTCGTCTTCGGCGGCGGCTTGCCCGCGCGCTTGGCCTCTTTGAGCGCCGCCTTTTCGCGGCGGAGGGTCGCGCGAATCAATTCGTCGGTGAGGACGAGGCGCGCCTCTGCCATATCCCGTATGGGAAGGTCCACGCTCGAAGCGGCGTCCTTATCGTTCTCCGGCAGGCGCATCCGGACGTGGATGATCCCTTCTATCGGCGCCGAAGCCTCGATCGCGCCGCGAAAGCGCTTCCGGCCGTCGACCGGAACCGCCATCTCGACACGCGCCTCGTGGCCGATCGCGCGGCGAAAATCGGATTCGCGCACCAGCGGACGATCGATCCCCGGCGAGGAGATCTCGAGCCGGTAGGCTTGGCTGATGGGATCCTCGACGTCCAGCGTCGGGGAAAGCTCGACGCTCGCGCGCTCGCAATCCTCGATCGACATCGTCCCGTCGGGACGCTCGGCCATGATCTGCAGCACCGGGCTCTGCGAGGCCGAGATCTTCACGCGCACCAGCCGCAACCCGAGACCGCGCAGCGCCGGCTCGACAATGCGGCCGACGCGTTGAGCGAGGCCGTTGTCGGCAATCAGACGCGGCTCGTCCAACCCCTCGGGGAGGGCCATCGCGGGCAGCGAATCCGGTGCTTCGTCCATGAACCCAGCGGCAATAAAAAAGAGCGGGTCCCGGCCGGGGCCCACTCTCAAAAACCCTCCCTATCCCGGGATAAGGAGCTATGAGAAACAGTCGCATCGCATATAGGCCCTCGCCGCGGCGAAAGCAAGCGGGCTCTTGGGTCGACAGCGGGCTCTTGGGTCGGCAGTGGGCCAAGTTTGAATTTTCAGCTTCCAACCAACGCAAACCACACGGCTGGCGCGGCAGGGATTGCGCCCATAGCAATCGGTCTCGAACGCTCTGGCGCTCCTCGAAAGCAGACGTGGGGCAGGGGTTCATGCATCAACGGGCCGAAAGCGAACGCGGAGCCCGCCCGCTTGATCCCTTGTGGGGCCGCGACAAGTCGCCAACGAAGCAGGTCCGCGCCCCTCGCCTTGACGGCGCCACCTGTTCCCGCCGAACAATCGATCCTTGATCGATTCGGAGCGCTTGTGCAAAAAACGACATTTGCGGGGGTCGTCTCGGCCTTTGGCGCCGAAGCCCGGGCCAAGCTCGACAATCCTGCCATTTCGGGAGCCCCCGAAGATCAGGTCCGGGCGCCGCTCGAGCGGCTATTCCACGAGCTCGCGGCGCTCGACGACCTCGCGCCGGGCGGCTTGTCGCTCGTCGGCGAGACCACGCTCTCGCATTTGCTGACGCGCCCGGATTATGCGGTCAGCGTCAACAATGCGCTTGTCGGGTTCGTGGAGGTCAAGGCTCCCGGCAAGGGCTGCGACCCCCGCAAATTCTCCGACCCCCACGACAAGGCGCAATGGGGCAAACTCAAGTCCTTGCCCAATCTCCTTTATACCGACGGGAACGGGTTCAGCCTTTGGCGCAATGGCGAGCCCGCTGCGAAAATCATCCTGCTCGAAGGCGATGTCGAAACCTCCGGCGCGAAGCTGAAGGCTCCGGAGACGCTGCGGGCGATCGTGGCGGACTTTCTGAGCTGGGCGCCGCAACCGCCAACCAGCGCCAAGGCGCTCGCGCAAACCAGCGCGCGCCTTTGTCGCCTGTTGCGCGAGGAGGTCCTGGAGGAGATGGCGGCGGGCCACGCGAGCCTCCTGCATCTGAAGGAAGACTGGGGCAAGCTGCTGTTTCCCGAGGCCAGCGACGCGCAATTCGCCGACGGCTATGCGCAAGCCGTGACCTTCGG
>JBAQGU010000816.1:0-18417 GCA_049287975.1 Roseiarcus sp. | reverse complement strand
TTCACATCGCGTCGAAGCATGCTGCCCAGCGTGCGCGCGGTGATTGATTTCGCAGTCGAGGCGCTCAAGGATGCGGCGAGGTGATTGTCCTATCCATGGAACGCCGCGTCGTATGGCGACCAGCTAGTTGCCGATTGTTCTTGCATGTAGGTGAATCGTTCAGGTCCGCGCATCGCGCGCAGGCGACGGATTCGGGACTCTCGCCATGCTGCAAGAGGAATTGGAACCTTGAAACGTGATGACGCGATGACGCCCGTGGTGGGAGCTTCCGGCCTTTCAGCCTCGATCCGCGACGCCATCAGGAGACTCGGAGCGCGCTTCGACCCGGAAGTGTTATTAGCGGCGACGAGAGCGCTGTTCGAGGGACGATGGGATCTGGCGCTTCCGCGGGAAGCGCAATTGCATACTGATGTCGCTTACGGCCCCGACGGTCGAAACAATCGATGTGTTCGCATTAGGGCGGCGCCGGGCGCCGTTGCTGGTTTTCGTGCCAGGCGGCGGATTCATCGCGGGCGACAAATCGCTCTATCGCGACGTAGGACCCGCGTTCGCCAGGCTCGGCTTCGTCTCCGCGATCGTCAACTATCGTCTTGCGCCGGCCCACGCGTGGCCGGTCGGCGCGGTCGATGTGGCCTCCGCGATCGATTGGCTGGTGGAGCGCGCCGAAAGCTTCGGCGCGGAAGCCTCGTCGCTCTATGTGCTCGCCCAATCCGCCGGGGCCGCCCATGCTTCGGGCGCGCTGTTTGACCGGCGCCTTCAACCGCGGCATTTCGCCCGAATCCGCTCGGCCGTGCTGATGAGCGGATTTTATCGAATGGACGCCTCCGTCGCGGCCCCCAATATTCGCGCCTATTTTGGAGACGACGCCTCGAAATACGAGGACCGGTCGCCTTTGACGGCGGTGGCGGGAAGCGCGTTGCCCGTCGGCCTGACGGTCGCCGAATTCGATCCGGGGTACTTGGCGTCACAGACGATGGCCCTCGCGGGCGAGCTCATCATGCGCGACGACCGTTGCCCGCCTTTGCTGTGGAACGAAGACCATAACCATGTGTCTCCCCTGCTTTCGATCGGCGCCGGATCGGGAACGTTGGCCGCCGACCTCGCGGCTCTATTGCTTCGCCTGGGCGGCGCCGCGAACGATTCCCGAGGACGGGACCGCGCCGACGCTTAGCGAACAATTATTGTTGACAGATCCGATAAGCCGCGCTATCGACATCTTCCTAGGAAGAGACTTGAAAGAGAAATCAGGAGAACGCACATGCTCACGCGCGAGAACAACGAGCTGATCTGCCGCGTCGGCGCGCAAACGCCGATGGGCAAGGCGCTGCGGCGGTACTGGCTGCCGGTCATGCAATCCTCGGATCTGCCGGCTCCCGATTGCGATCCCTTTCCTCTCGAGGTTCTGGGCGACAGATTCGTTGCTTTCCGCAACACGGATGGCCTGGTCGGCATTCTCGATGAGCATTGCCGCCACCGCCAGGTTTCGCTGGTCATCGGCCGCTGCGAAGGCAATGGCATCCGTTGTTTGTTTCATGGGTGGAAATTCGCCATCGACGGCTCCGTGATGGAGACGCCGAACGTGCCTGAGCCCGCCTTCAAGAGGCGGGTCAAGGCGAAAGCCTATCCCGTGCGCGAAAAGGGCGGACTCATCTGGGCCTATGTGGGGCCGCCCGAACTGGAGCCTGCCTTTCCGCATTATCCCTGGTTCGACGTGCCCGATTCCAACCGCATCAATGCCTATGCGGTCGACAATTGCAATTATGTTCAGGTCTTCGAGGCGCTCGTCGATTCGTCGCATCTGAACATCCTGCACTCGGATGGTCTCGGGGCATCGAGCAAACTCGAGAATCTCAACCTCGCCGCCGCCGCCGACATGGCCTTTGACGCTGGTCCGCGCATCGAGGTCGATGACACGGATTTCGGATTTCGCTACGCGGCGCTGCGAGGCGGCGAGTTGGCCAGGCAAGATGTGCATGTGCGCATAACCGCGGTCACCGCGCCATTCTTCGTCGCCAATCCAAACGAGGACCTGTGGATGTGCGTCGTGCCCATCAACGACTATCAGTGCGTCCACTTCCACGTCTTCTTTCATCCGGAGCGGAGAATGAACCAAGAGCCGCTGCGCTCGAAAATGCTAGAGCATGTCGGCCTCGACGCCGAAGCGCTGCGCAACTACAACATGACCTACGATACGGTCGCGGCGCCCGGCGGCCCGGACCGTCGCAACCATTTCTTGCAGAATCGCGCCTCTTTGAAACAAGGGAAGTTCTCGGGCTTCCACTCCTTCACTCAAGAGGACGCCGCTGTGGTCATGTCGGCGGGCCCGATCAAGGACCGGACCCAGGAAACGTTGGCCCCAGCCGACGCCGCGGTCATGCGTTATTACCGCATGATGCTTCAGATGGCGAAATCGGTCGCGGCCGGAGGATCGCCGATTGGCGTCGACGCCGATCCCCGTCGCATACAGGGCCGCAACGCAACCCTCCCGCACGGGTCGGATTGGCGCGGGCTCGTGCCCGGGCATCGCGTAACCATCCGCTGGCGCGCGGCGCGCGAGACCGAGGCCATTCCCTCGTGAAACGACGCGGCGGCCGGCTGTGCCGCCGAGGGGAGACGAGCCTTGACCTGGAACCTGCGATACGCCGCCCATCTCGGCTTTCGGTCGCCCGAAGCGCCGCTGTTTCCTGCGAGCGCCGGGTCGAGCGATCCCCTCGCGCAAATCGACTTCGCCGCGTCGTTAGGCTTTGCCGGTGCGCAAGACCCGTGGTTTGCGAGCCGGCCATCATCGATGCAGGAAGCTCTCGCGGCGCGCATCCGCGAGCGAGGCCTCGCAGCGGGTTGCATCGTCTGCGGCAGTCCCTCCACGATCCGCGCGTCGTCGTGGACGCGCGTCGACCGCGCCGTGCGCGCGAATCTGGAGCGCGAGTTGAGCGTCGCGATCGTCGCCGCCCGGCGGCTCGGGTCGCGACAGATCATCGTGCTGACAGGCGCGGACGCGGATACGCCGCGCCAAATGCAGATCGATCGGTTCATATCGAACCTCGCGTGGGCGGCGCAGCGGCTCGCCGACGAAGGATTGGCTCTTTGCCTCGAACCGATCAATGCGCGCGCCATTCCCGACATGCTGATGAACCACTTTCCGGAAGGTTGCGATATCGCCCGCGCCGTCGGCCACGCCGGCGTTCGAATGGTCTTCGACACGGCCCATGTTCAAAGCATGGACGGCGATCTCCTGACCAATCTCGAGCGCGGCTTCGATCTCATCGAGGTCGTCCAGATCGCCAATCATCCCGGACGCGCCGAACCGGAGATCGGCGAGATCGACATGGCGGCGCTGCTGACGCGGATTTATCAGCTCGGGTATCGCGGCCTGGTCGAGTTGGAGCACGCTTGGTCGAAACCCGGCCTCGACGCGGAGCGGCGCGCGGTCGATTGGCTTCGACGTGCGGACGCAACGCTGACTTCCGTCCAAACGCGGGAGGAGTCGGTACCGCCGGAGCGCCAGGGCGGCGAGGGCGGGCGCGATCGCGCCGCCGACATGGCGATCAGCGGGGCGCCCAGCGGAAAAAAGCCGACGGATGTCGACGGCGCCACTGAAAAAAAGCGCAACGCCTATTGACAACGTTATCGCATCTAGGTATCTTCCAAGGAAGATAGTGACAGAAAGTGAGGACACGTCATGCTCACGCGCGAGGAAAATGAGACGCTCTGCCGGGTAGGTCCCGGAACCAAGATGGGACGCGTGATGCGTCGCTATTGGCACCCCATAGCGGTCTCCGAACAGCTCTCCGGCCCCGACAGCGATCCGCTGCGGGTGACCCTGCTCGGCGAGCGATTCGTCGCGTTCCGCGACAGTTCGGGCCGTGTCGGCGTTCTCAACGAACTCTGCATGCATCGCGGCGCGTCGCTCGCGCTGGCTCGCGTCGAGGACAACGGCATTCGCTGCCTCTATCACGGCTGGAAATTCGGAGTGGACGGGACGATACAGGAGACCCCGAACCATCCGGACAGCCGGTTTCGCGAGCGCCTCAAGGCGCCGTGCTATCCCGTGCGCGAAGAGGGCGGGATCGTCTGGACCTATATCGGCGAAAAGAAGAAGGTTCCGCCGTTCCGCCGCTTCAGCTTCATGGACGCGGACGCCGCGAATCGAACCGTCATCCGCGTCAATGTAGACTGCAACTATCTCCAGCTCTGGGAGGGAGGCGCCGATAGTTCACACGTCGGCGTGTTGCACAGTAACGTCGCGCGTCCCGGATGGTTGGACAAGACGTTCGTGCGAGGCGCGGACGCGGACAATCCGGCCAATCTCGCGGTCGAGGATAATGCGCCGACTCTCGAGATCGAGGACACCGACTACGGTTTCCACTACGCCGCCGCCCGTCGCGGCCGGGAACCCGACGGCGCCCATGTCGTCAAGAACATTCGGGTCGTCCCGCTCATCATGCCCTACGCGCGCATCATCCCGGCGCCCAGCTTCTACTTTCATGTCTTCGAGACACCGGACGCCGACGCTCGCACCAGCACCTACATCGTCATCCACGGCCACTCGCCCGTGAACAGGGAGAAGATCATCTCGCTGCTGGGCCTCGACGATCCGCGCTATTGGGATCGAAGGAGCTGTGATTTCAAGGGAACGTGGGCCGACAACTTTGGTCAAGACCGCGCGGCGATGAAAGACGATTGGAGCGGGCTGGGCGGCGTCGAGAAGGAAGACGCCATCATGTCGCTCTCGATGGGCCCGATCTTCGATCGAACTCAGGAGCATCTGGTCGCCGCCGATCAGGCGGTCGTCCGGTTGCGTCGGCGCCTGCTCGACTGCGTCAAGCTGGTCGAGAGCGGCGAGGAGCCGCTTGGCCTATTGCGCGAGGATCTCGGCAACGTCAGTTGCACTTCCGACGCGCCGCTCGACCGACCATGGCAGACGGTCGGACATCACTACGAAATCCCGCCGGCTCGAGCCGCGGAATAGTTGTCCAGGACGACCACGATGACCCAACACGTCTATCTCTACGCCGTCACCCATCTGGCGCGCGGCGCGAGCGCGTTTGATTTCCGTCCCGTCGACGGCATGCCGCTGATCCCATTTACCGACGGCGACCATGCCGACCTCATCCTGCCGAACGGCGTTCGCCGTTCCTATTCGCTGTGCAACTCACAAGACGAGAGGCACCGCTATGTGGTGGGCGTGAAGAAGGCCTCGCCGAGCCGCGGCGCGTCGTTCGTCGACGAGCTCCAGCAACTGGCCACGGCGGATCCCGCTCGCGTAAACCTGGCGTTCAATCACGATCCAGGCGGCAGAAGGCTCGATCTCGCCGAGATCATTGCCAGAGCGCCCTTGGGATCGCATTTCTACGCGTGCGGCCCGGCGCGAATGCTCGACGCCTACGAAAGGGCAACCGCCGCGTTGCCGCGCGCGCGGGTTCATATGGAGCGCTTCGCTGGGGCTGGCGAGGCGATTCGTGTGGGCGTATCGGATTTCGATATCGAGCTCGCGCGATCCGACAGGACGATTCATGTCCCCGCCGACAAGTCGATCCTCGACGTGTTGCTCGATGAGGGTGTGGATGTCGAGTTTTCGTGCATGGACGGCGTCTGCGGCTCCTGCAAAGTTCAGGTGCTCGAAGGCATGCCCGACCATCGCGACGTGGTTCTCGACCCCGAAGAGCGCGCCGGCAACGCATCGATGATGGTGTGCTGCTCGCGGGCGCTCTCCGAACGTCTTGTTCTCGACCTCTGAGGAGATGATCATGGCTCAACCCGAACGCGGTCCCGTCGCGAATTATATCAATCCCGCGAGCCTCGATGGGCGCGGCTTTGTCGTGCTCGGCGCGGGCCAGGGCATCGGACGCCAGACCGCCCACGCACTCGCGCGGGCCGGCGCGCGCGTCTTGTGCGTCGACCGCGACCCGGAGCTCGCCGAGGCGATCGCCGCGGAAGTCGAGGGCGTCGCCTGCGTCGCAGACGTCACCGCGCGCGCCGATGTCGAAAGGGTGTTCGCCGAGGCGACCAAGCGCTTAGGCGACTCGCTCGGGGGCCTCGTCGACATCGTCGGAATGGCGGACATCCGAAGCATCCCCGACACGGATGACGCCTCCTGGAACCGGAACTTCGACCTCAACGTGCGCCACGCTTATCTCGCCATGCAGATCGGCGCCCGCGCGATGGCGAAAGGGGGTTCGATGGTGTTCGTGAGTTCGATTTCCGGGACGCACAGCATCGAGAACGAAGTGAGTTACGGCGCCGCGAAGGCGGCGCTCAATCATCTCGTTCGCGGCGCGGCGCATGAACTGGGGCCGCGAAACATCCGCGTCAACGCTGTGACGCCCGGTTTCGTCCGCACGCCGAGACTGCTGGCGGCGCTGAGCGAAGATTTCTGGACCGGACTGAAGGCCTATATTCCGCTGCGCCGCGCCGCCGAGCCCTCCGACATCGCGAAAGCGATCCTGTTCCTCGCCTCCGACATGTCGAGCTACGTCACCGGCGCGGTGATTCCGATCGACGGTGGCCTCTCGACGGTCGCCCCCGTGCCGCATATCCCGTTCGCGCCCGGGATGCAGACGCGCGTCGCCGCGCGTTCGTGATCGTTCGCCAGCGCCAGGAGCCGTCCATGGAAATGTCGCCCCTGCTGACGATCGTCATCGACCGCGCCTGCGGCGCGCTTGCCCAGAGGATCGAACAGCGGCGCATGCCCGCGCTCATGCGCGTTCATCCCGCTGTCTTCGCGCGCGTTCGGGAACTGCGTGAAACGGAGATCGTCAATGGCTATCCGCTGATGTTTCTCGGCATGGAGCTCGAGGCGGACGGCGGCTTGGCGCTGGAAGGCTTCGAATTCGCGGATTGACCTAGCTGCGTCGTCGGAGCGCCGGGGCGGGCGTCGACTCCACGACGGAGTCGGCGCCGGCTTCCTCGAACATATCGAGAAGTCTTTGCAGGAAACGCCGGCCGACCTCTCGCTCGTGATCCGAAAGGGCCGCGATCGCCGCGCCGATCGTCGTCTCCTTTGAGCAGATCGCCTCGATCGCCGCATCCGCGACCTTCGCGCCGCGGCGCGTCAGGCGGATCAGGAAGCTCCGCTGATCGGCGGGGTCCGGCAACCGTTCCACGAATTCTTGCGCCGCGAGCCGATCCACTTGCTTGGTGACTGCGCCGGAAGTGACGAGCAGCGACTGAAACAGCTCTGTCGGCCGCCGCGGATTGGCGACGCCGGAACGTCGAAGCGCGAACAGAACCCTGAGGTCGCCCGGCCCAATGCCATAATTGGCCGCGAGGCGACGAAACTCGGCTTCGGTCTGCAGATCAATCTGTTTGATCGCCGCGGCGATGCTGAAGGCCGTGAGATCCACATCCGGACGCTCGCGCCGCCACTCGTCGACGAAATCCTTCAGTCCGCGTTTCGCATCCATCCGCAGCCCAACCACTTTGTCGTCCGATCGGGCCGCAAATTGCACGCGGCGCGGACGATTGTCGACCACCAAAATTCACTCATCCCGGAAGCCGCCGAGGAAGCCGCGCGGCCGACGTCGTTCACTCAGTGGAACGGGGCGTCCTTACTTCGCTAGCTAGTCGCTCACCGGACTCGGCGCCAGATTACCCCCCGAAACGAACGTCGATCGCGCTCACCGTCGAGGGATGAAAATGTTGCAGCTCAGGACCAAGGAAACTCTGGATCGCGGCGATCACGGCTGGCTCAAGGCGCGCCACCACTTCGTCGTGTCGGCGACGGGCAACGCCGCGAATAGCCCGCTCGGCGCTCTTGTCGTCTGGAATGATGACGAAATCGCGCCCAACTCCGGTTTCGGCCGCCACTCTCACGCGGACATCGAGATTGTCACTTATGTTCGCCAGGGCGTGGTCACCCATGAAGACAGTTCCGGCAACGTCGGACACATCCTCGCGGGAGATGTCCAGGTGATGAGCGCCGGAACCGGGATCAGCCATTCCGAGCGCAATTCCGAGGATGATCCGCTGAAACTCTTCCAGATCTGGCTGCTTCCTCGCCAGCGCGGTGGAGCGCCGCGCTGGGACAGCCGCGGCTTCCCGAAAGCCGATCGGGCGGGTCGCTTGATCGCGCTCGCGAGCGGATACCCCAAGGACGCGGACGCGTTGCAAATTCGCGCCGACGCGCGGGTCCTGGGCGCAACTCTTTTTGCCGGCACGACCGTCACGCACGTCCAAGATCGGTTCCGGCACGCCTATCTCGCCCCTGCCCAGGGCGTGATCTTCGTCAACGGGCAACGAGTTGCGGTCGGTGACGGCGTCGCCGCCATCGACGAACCCGAACTCACCATCCCGGCCGAGGACGACGCGGAATTCGTCCTCGTCACCTCGGCCTGACTTCCCCCCCAAGCAAAGGATCGACTTCCATGAACTCCACCAGCTATCTCGCTTTCGCCGGCCGTCTGCTGATCGGCGTCCCCTTCGCCATGAGCGGCCTCAGCAAACTCGCCGCATACGGAGCAACGACCGCGATGATCGGCGCGGTCGGCCTCCCCGTCCCGCCACTGGCTTATGCAGTCGCCGTGGCGGTCGAACTCGGCGGCGGCCTACTGCTCATCGCGGGCTTTCAGACTCGCATCGTCGCCATCGCCCTCGCGCTGTTCTCTCTGGCCACGGCGCTGTCATTTCACAGCAACTTCGCTGATCAGAACCAGATGATCCACTTCCTGAAGAACGTCATGATGGCGGGCGGGTTGCTGCAGGTGGTCGCTTTCGGCGCAGGATCCTTCAGCATCGACAGCCGCGTGACCAAAGTCCGGGCGACGAACGAGCGGGTGGCGCTGGCCGCTTGATCACGAAGAGCGTCATCGCGGGAGCCGGAGTAAGAGTTCGGCTCCGAACCGCGGTCCCGATCGACGACGATCGGGACCCCGCAAAAATGCCGAGCTCTCCAACATTCCGACCCCTTGCGCTGATGGCTAGCGGGGTCGGGCTTTGATCGACATCCCACCTGGCGATAAACGCGTCACGCATTTTGTTCCGGAACTCAGGCGTCGAGATCTCGGTCTCGGCGCGGTCTCGGCAAGTGGCGTCGCCGGGCTGCTGGTCGTCCACGACGACGCGGCCCTTCACACCCCCCGCGATGAGGCGTTTGGCGGTCTGGGCGTCGGCGGCCTTCTCGTCAGAGCCGGTGCGGAACAGGAAAAAGTCATTGGGATCGCGAACTTGCGCCCCCGCCGGCGGCGCCGCCGCGCTGCCGAACGCTATTCCCGCCTCTTTGGCGCGGGCCGCGACGTCCGCGTAGGCCGAGTCTTGAGCGAATTCACACAGTGCGATGCCCGTTGGCTTTCGCCGCGATCGCTTCCTCGATTTTCTGCACTTGATTCGGAATCGTCAGCGTATCCGGGTAGATGTAGGTCACTTTGACGCCGAGGTTCTTTCCGGCTTCTTCGGCGCCGCGGGCGAGATAGCCGTGGAATCCAGTCGGCGCCGAGCAGCCGACGAAATAGATCGAGATGTTGTCGTCAGCCATCGCGACGCCGCTGGATGCGCCGAGCGCAACGACGGCGCCGCCGATGGCCGCGAGCCCTTTGGCGGCCCGAACGCAGAGTTTGGATAGATTGGACTTCCCCGTCATCGCTTTCCCTCCTGTTATGAACGTTGCACGTTCAGGCAGTTTTCTTTTGGACAGACCGGCGGCGATCGCGCGCCGGTCGAGAGAGCAAGTTTCACGCCTCGGCCTTTAGGTCGAACTTCCTCATGTCGACGGGTCTGGCCTCGCGAAAATCAGCGTTCTCGATCGGGGTCGCGCCGAGCGCGACGCGCGCCGCCTCGCCAATATTATGAGCGCTATCCGAGATTTCCTTGGCGGTATGGTCGGGATGGGTCGCGACCATGATCGTGCGGTCGAGAATCTCGAGTGACTTCGCGCACATGTCTTTCGAGTAGGTTTTGCGGCATTCTGTGTTCGCCGGCATGTTGAACGGGTTCATCGCAGGATGGGCCGCCCCCGCGCCCATCAGCACCTGGTCCCACTCGGTATAGGTGTGGCGGCCGGTCTTGCCGATGATCACGCTCGGACACAGAGCGCCGAAGCGCTTCGCTGCTTCGGCGGACGGCAGGCTGTACATGACCTGGGTGGCGCGGTCATGATCGCTGCTGTTCATCCGCGTCGCCTCGAGCCTCAGATTGCCGAGCGCGCGCGTCGCTTCGAGAATCGTCTTTTTCTCGGCTCGCATCGCCTGGATCATGCCGTCCAGGCGATCGAACTGAACGTTGAGCATGGCGCCCATCAGTTCGGAGGCGCGCGCGCCATTGCCCGAGAACGGTTTGACCGCGTCGTTGCGGCCCTGCCAGTAGAAATGGCACGGGTCTATCGCGCAGCGCGCTCGCTCGGCCAGCGTGTCGTCGTTCACCGCGACCCCGCCGCCTTCGCCGCACGTCATGTTCTTGTAATAGTTGAAGCTGAAGGCGCCGATATGCCCGATGCTGCCGAGCTTGCGGCCCTCGTACCCGCCGCCGACGCCCTGGCAGGCATCCTCGATGACGAGCAGGCCGTGGCGTCGCGCAATCGCCGTGATCGCATCCACATCGCAGGCGGCGCCCCACATATGAACGGCCACGATGGCCCGCGCACGCGGGCCGATCGACGTCTCGATCGCCTTGGGATCGATGGTAATCGTATCGTCGATGTCGACGATCAGCGGAATGGCGCCGACGGATAGCACGGAGGTCGCGGTCGCCATGTAAGTATGCGAGGGAATGATGACTTCGTCGCCGGGGCCGAGCCCGACAGCGATCATCGCCGCCGCGAGCGCGTTGCTGCCACTCGCCGCGAGCGCGAAGTGTCTGACGCCGAGATATAATACTCGGCATAGCGCGCTTCGAATCTTTCGCATTCATTACCGACGCCGTGACGAAAAAGCGCCTGGGAACGGATCACGCGAGCGATCGCGTCGATCTCTTCTTGTCCGACTTGGTACACGGCTCACCTCCCGAACGCTCCCGCGGAGTCTCAGCCCTCGCCACCCACGCTAGCATCGCGATGGGGCCCGAGCAATTGAAGGCAGCGGCGAGGCGGTGACATTTTACTCAACCCGAAGGGAGACGAATGGCGTTGCGCCCGTCCGACGGGCGCTCCGAATGTCTTCTGATAAGGGGTTGAGTAAAGTGTCACGTAACCGGGTGGAGGTTGACGCGGCCTGCACGATTGTGCATGATTGCACCGACTTGTGCGCGATTCTCTTGCAAGGATGGTCGATGACATGAATGCACTTCCTGACGAGCGGCAGCAGCTCATTCTCCATCGCCTTTCTCAGGAAGGCCGAGCGCTGGCCTCCGAGCTCGCACGAGCCTTCCACACTTCGGAAGATACGATTCGCCGCGACCTGCGCGAAATGGCGGCCGCGGGACTCTGCCGAAGGGTCTATGGTGGGGCGCTCCCGCTATCTCCCGCCTCCTGCACTTTGGCCGAGCGAGAGGTGGAAATGCCGGAACGCAAGATAGCCCTTGGTCGAGCCATGGCGCGCCTGGTGGGTTCGATCCTACGGCCGGGCCAGGTGCTGTTTCTCGACGCCGGGTCCACCAACCTTGCTGTTGCGCGCGCCCTGGCTCCGGGCCTCGGCCTCACCGTTGTCACCAATGCGCCTGCCATCGCAGCGGCGCTCATTGGGCGACCTGGGATCGAGGTCTTGATGGTAGGGGGGCGCATCAATCCGCATGTGGGCGCGGCGCTGGGCGGGCGCGCCATCCGCGAGGTACGCGAAGTCCGTTCCGACCTGATCGTTCTCGGCGCTTGCGCGATCGACGCCGAAGCGGGCGTCGCGGCTTTCGATCCCGAGGATGCCGAATTCAAATCGGCCGTCGCGGAAGGTCGTTCGGCTATCGCCGTCGCGGTTACGAACGACAAGCTCGGGACCACGGCTCCATTCGCGGTCATCCCCACGACGGCGGTGACACACCTCGTGGTCGAGACAGGCGCGCCGAAGATCGCTCTCGAGCGGATGAGCGCGCTTGGCGTCCGCATTCATCACGCCAGCCCGTCAGCAGGAGAAGCCCGATGAGCGTTGGAATTCTGGTTGACAGGGACACATCCTGGGCTGAGCGCTGTGCGGTGACGACAGTGTTTTTTGGGAGTGGCCTCGGCATCGGAGCCTGGGCGGCATCGGTCCCGACCTTCAAGGATCGGTTCGCACTTTCGGACGGCGCCCTCAGCATCGCGTTGCTGGCGTTTGCAGCCGGAGCGGTCGTGTCGATGCCGCTCGCAGGTCTGCTCGCGCCGAGATTTGGCGCGGCGCGCCTGATTCGGCTCACCGCACTGCTCTTCGCCGCCACGCTGCTCTTGCCGCCCCTGGCCTGGAGCCTGCCCACCCTGGTCGTGGCCGTCTTCGCCATGGGAGCTGGGCAGGGATCGCTCGACGTCGCCATGAACGCCTATGCCAGCGGCGTGGAACAGCGCTGGAAGGCCCCCATCATGTCCTCCTTCCACGCTGCCTGGAGCGCAGGCGGGCTGGCGGGCGCCGCGCTCGGAGCCGCACTCGCTGGTTCCTCGCGGGCCATGGTGGTGGCGATGGTGATCGCGACGATCCTCATAGCCGGGGCCTGGATGGCGTTTCGTGACGGCGCCCCTACGCTATCCGCGGGTCCGCGTTTGATGCTGCCGCAGCGCGCCGCCCTGCCGCTGTGCGTCGCCGCACTGCTTTGCCTGTTGTGCGAAGGCGCCATGGTCGACTGGAGTGCAGTGTACCTCCGGACAGTGGCGGAGATGCCAAGCGGTCAGGCGGCCGTCGGTTACGCCGCTTTTGCGGCCACGATGCTCATCGGGCGCGTTACGGGTGACCGGGTTGTGCGCACGCTGGGACGGCCGCAGGTGGTGGCGATGGGGGGTCTGCTTGCGGCTGCGGGATTGGCGCTCGTCATCATTCTTCCCATGCCGTTGACTGTGACGGTAGGTTTCGCACTGGTGGGGATCGGCATGTCGAACATCGTGCCGATCTTGTTCAGCGCAGCCGGACGGCTCTGGACATCGCCCTCTCTGGGCGTCGCTATGGTAGCCACGACGGGTTACGCTGGTTTTCTGCTGGGACCGGTGATCATCGGAGCCATTGCGCAGTCCGCGGGTCTGCGGATTGGAATGTGGGTGTTGGTCGGCTGTGCGGCGATAGTGGCACTGCTGGCCAACGCCGTGCGAACTGAGCAGCCATAGTGAATCAACTTGCGGTCAGCGGCGACAATCGAACACCGGCCGTGCGGGCCGTGCTTGACGAACATGTATCATGCCTGCGAACGCGAGCATCCCGAATACCACGACGCTGTAAGGCTTGCTTTGCGCCGCTTTCGGCGGCTTCCGGCTTACGCCGCCGTTTCGTCGTGTCCCACGGCTGGATCCCCGCTTTCGCAGGGATGACACATGGCGGCGCGGAATTGTCGCCTCAATCGAGAAGGCCGAGCAACACTTGGCCGGCGGCCTCGATGTCGTTACGGATGCCTTGGCTCACCGCAGCGCCGTCGCCGGCGATGAGGCTTCGCAACACGAAGTCGTGCTGTGCGTTGGCGGTGTGGTAATTGCCCGAATCGTGCAGCAAGTGGAAATAAGGGCTGATTTGTAGCCAGAGATTCTCGATGATCGCATAGAGCGCTTCCGAGCCGGCGGCACGGTAGATCGTGAAATGAAACTCGCGGTTGCACCGCACATATTGCTTCCGGTCGCCGGCCGCCGCGCTCGCCATTTGCGCGACGAGGCCCTCCAATTCGCCGATCTCTTTCGCGCCGATGCGCGTCACCGCCCATTGGGCGGCGAGGCTCTCCACCTCCAGCCGCACGCGTTTGAGATCGAGCAATCGCTCTCGGGTGAGATGCGGGACGCCGATCGATCGACTGGAGATGACCGTCAGCGCCTTGGCGGCGATCAATCGTTGAAGAGCTTCGCGAACCGGCATCGCGCTGACCCCGAACGCGTCGGACAGCGCCTGGATCGTCACCAATTGACCCGGCGCAATTTCTCCGCTGAGAATCATTTCGCAGCACTGCCGGTAGACGTGATCTTGCAGCGTGCCCTTCGGCAATCGCGCCACCGGCCAGGCGATCGCGCGAGCGCCCGAAATCGTCATATTGAGAGCCTCTCGGACATGCAGTATCGACGTGACATGAGATGGATTCGGCTCCACCTAGCACGTCGGGGTCACGCTTGCCTAGCGCGGATCATTGATCTATGATCAAATAGCGGACATAGGAAGGGCCGGCCCACCCGGCTCGATATGCCGAGAGCGCGCGCCTCCATCAACTAGCGCCGCACAACGGGAGGAAGCAGATGAAACCCAAGTTCTCGACGTGCATGAAATGGGTCGGGGCGACCGCTCTCAGCATTGGGCTGGCCGGGACACTCTCCGATGCCGCTCATGCGGCCGACAAGAAGTTCAAGATTTTTCTCAGCATGAGCTATATCGGCAACGACTGGCAGGCCGAGGCCGCCAACATGGTCAAGGCCATGGCGAGCCACAAGGACTTCGCCGACAAAGTCGATCTGCAGGTTCAGGTCGCTGGCCCGAACGCGCAGCGTCAGATCCAGCAGATCAATGCGATGGTGCAGCAAGGCGCGCAAGCGATCGTCGTCTACCCGATTTCGCCGACCGCCTTGAACGCGGCGGTCAAGAACGCCTGCGACAAGGGCGTCATGATCATCGCCTATGACGCCGACATCAGCGAGCCCTGCGCCTACAACGTCTCGATCGATCAGGAAGAAGCCGGCCGGGTGACCGCCGAGTGGCTGGCCAAGCACCTCAACGGCAAGGGCAATGTCGTCGTCCTCACGGGCGTGCCGGGAACTTCGGTCGACACGCTGCGGACCAAGGCCGCCAAGGAAGTGTTCGCCAAGCATCCGGACATCAAGATCGTGGCCGAAGCGGTAGGCATGTGGAGCCAGGCGGTCACGCGCACCGAATTGTCAAAAATTCTCGCGACCCACACTTGGGACCAGATCGACGGACTGTGGATGCAGGTCGGCTGCTACACCGCGAACACGATGCAGATCGAAGCGGGCAAGAAGCCGGATCAGTTGAAGCCCTGCGCCGGCGAAGGCGCGAATGGCGGGCGCATCCAGATGCTCCCCGTCGGCGCCGAAGTCGAAGGCGCCAATGGAACGTATACTCCGATGGGTGCGCCGCGCATCTCCTACGCCTCTCCGCCCTATGCGGGCGGCTACGCTTTGAAACTGGCGGTAGAGAAGCTCCAAGGCAAGGACGTGCCCAAGCGGGTCACGCTGCCGCTGCAGATCGTCACCAATGAAACGATCAAATATTGCAAGGAAGGCACCTGGGCGGAAATGAAGGACGGTTGCAACGCTTTCCCGCCCGCGCTCGTACCGAATCCGGGTTGGTTCGCGTCGATCTACTCGCCCGAAACCCCGGAGATTGGACTCCAGGCCGCGCTCGTCGGACAGCCCGAGCCCTGAGCCGATTTATTGCCCCTCTCCCGCTCTTCGCGAGAGAGGGGAAGTGCGCCCTCGAAATGAGGCGCCCTGGTCAGTAGCCGCTCAGAGTTCCCAGCATGCTTCCTGACGCTCTCGAGCGCCAGCCGGCGACCGCCGCAGCGGTCTCCGTCGAGCGCATTTCCAAAGCCTATGGCGCGACACGGGCGGTCGACGATGTCTCATTCTCGATCCGCGCCGGCAGCGTCCACGCCCTTCTCGGTGAGAACGGCGCGGGCAAATCGACGATCGTCAGGCTGCTCTCCGGCCTGACGCTTCCCGACAGCGGTCGTTTCCGGGTGTTCGACGAGGAGGCGCGGCTGACGAGCCCGCGCGCGGCGCATCTGCGCGGCATTCAGACGGCGTTCCAGGAAATGACGCTGGTCAAGGACCTCACCGTCCTCGACAACATGCTCCTGCCCTACGGCCCGGTGGGGCCGTTGGGCACGATTCGCCGCCGCCGGGCCCGCGAGCTCGTCAGCGAGCATTTCGCCGCGCTCGACATGTCCGATATCGCGCTCGACGACGAGGTGGGCGGGTTGGATCTGGCGGTCAAGCAGAAGATCGAAATCGCCAGGGCGATCCTTCGCGAGCCGCGCATCCTTCTGCTCGACGAGCCGACGTCGACGCTCTCCGGCCGCGACGTCGACTGGCTGGGCGCCATCATCGCCGACCTCGAGCGGCGCGGCCTGACGATCGTCTTCATTTCCCATCGTCTGCGGGAGGTGCGCTCGTTTTGCGGCGCCATGACGATTTTGCGAAATGGCGCACATATCGCCACCGGACCGGTCGCGGACTTCGACGACGACGCCGTCATCTCGATGATCGTAGGTCGGTCGTTGTCGCATGCCTTTCCTCCGCGCCCGGTCGCCTCCGGGAGGGTCGAGCCCGAGGCGCTCGGGGCGGAGGGCCTCGCGACGTTCGGCAAGCTGAAGGACGCCTCTTTCAGCTTGCGCGCGGGGGAAATCATCGGCGTGGCCGGGCTTCAAGGCATGGGCCAGCTCGACCTCTTTTTGGCCTGTTTTGGCATGGTGGATCTGGCCCGCGGAACGTTGCGAGTCGATGGCCGGCCGATCGTCATCACTTCGCCCGCGGACGCGGTGCGCGCCAATATCGGCATCAGCCTCGTGCCGGAAGACCGCAAGACCGAAGCGCTCTTTCTCGAGCTCAGGGGCAAGCAGAATGTTTCGCTGCCCGTGATCGACCGTTTCGTGTCCACGATCCTGATCGACGGGGAAGCGGAGACCAAGGCGGTCAAGCGCGTTTTCGACCTCGTCGATGTCGACCTCCGGGCCCTGTGGACCCGCGTCGGCTCCTTCTCCGGCGGCAACCAGCAAAAGATCGCCATCGCCAAGTGGTTGCTCGCCGAAAGCCGCGTCCTGCTGCTGTTCGATCCGACCCGGGGCATCGACGTAGGCACCAAGAGCGAGATCTATCGGCTCATCCGCGCCTATGCCGACGCGGGCGGCGCCGTTTTGCTCTATTCGACCGAAGCGCCCGAACTCGTGCATCTGGCCGACCGGGTTCTCGTCTTTTACGGCGGCAAAGTCGCGGCGGAGATTCCGAGCGACCGCCTCTCGGAAGAGGCGATTCTGCGCGCCGCGCTCGGGACGGCGGACGGCGCGGAGAAGGCTGCGTGAGCGCCCTCACCACTGCCGGGCCGGCCAAGGCCTCCCTTCGCGCTCCGGCGTTCGTGCGACGGCTCGGCCGCTCGCGTCGGCTCATCATCGCCATAGGCGCCTTCCTGTCGCTGCTCGCGACAGTGGCGTTCTTCAGCTCGGTCCCACTGGGCTACTATGACCTGTCCTCGATGGCGACCAGCGGCGCCACTCTCGCCCTGGCGGCGATGGGGCAGACCATCGTCATACTCTCCGGCGGTTTCGATCTCTCGGCGGGCGCGGTGATTTCGCTCGTCAACGTGACACTGGCCTCACGGCTGCAAGACCCCGCGACGTCTCCGTTGCTCATTCTGGCTGCCGGCGTCGGCATCGGCGCGCTGTCGGGGGCATTCAACGGCTTTTTTGTCGCGATCCTGCGCATGCAGCCGATCGTCGTCACTTTGTCGACGATGTTCATCCTGCAAGGAATCACGCTGCTGGTGATGGACAAGCCCGGCGGCGCCCTCTCCCCCGCGCTGAGCGATCTCTTGATCGGCGACGCGATTCCGAGCCTCCTGCCGAAGCCGATTCTGCTGATCGGCGCGCTGCTGGCGCTTTGGGTATGGCTGAAGCGCACGCGGTTCGGGGTAGCGATCTATGCGATCGGAAGCGATCGCGATTCGGCCCGCGCGGCCGGCGTTTCGACTCGCTTCGTCGAATTCACCGTCTATGTGATTGCCGGCGGCTGTTACGGCCTTGCGGGCGCGTTCATCAGCGCGCAGACGGGCTCGGGCGATCCGCTCGTCGGCAACCCGATGCTGCTGCAGATATTCGCAGCCGTCGTCGTCGGCGGGACGACCCTGGGAGGGGGACGCGGGGGACCGCTGGGCACGATTTTTGGCGCCTACATCCTGATGATGGTGGTCAACATTCTGCTGGAGCTGAACGTTTCAGCCTACTATTCGACCGTCGCGGAGGGAACTATCCTGGTCCTCGCGGTGCTGACCGGCTCCTTCAGCCGCGATTCCCCGCTCGTTCAATATTCCCGCGGCGCGGTTTTGCGGTTGCGCGCGCGTCGGCAGGGCCTTTTGCCGAGTCAGCGCGACCCGCGACCGCAGACGCTCGCGATGGCCGCCGGATCCGCCCGCGTCGGCGCCGCGCTTCCCCCCTTCCTGAAGCGTCACGCCGAGACGCTGCGGTTCGCGGCGCCGGCCTATCTGTGTTTTCTCGCCGTCGTGCTGGTCACGCAACTGACGCTCGGCCACGCGATCGGGAACTGGAACTACTACAATTCGCTCGTCGTCCTGTCGTCGTTCCTGGCTGTGCTCGCATTGGGACAGTGTTCGGTGATCCTGACCGGCGGCCTCGATCTTTCACTTCCCTGGACCATCGGTCTCTGCGGCATCCTGCTGGCGGGCA
>JBAQGU010000815.1:0-3803 GCA_049287975.1 Roseiarcus sp. | reverse complement strand
GTGCATGTCAAGTCTCGGCGGGGGATAGGCGCGGCTCGTCCGCCGCGACGGCGCGGGCCGGGCGTGTCCGATCGGCTCCGGCGGCCCGGTCGGCCGGTTCGGGTTCGCCTTCGCTGGATTCCAGCGGGACTTTCCGGAGCGTGACGTAAACTGCGAGCTGCAAGCGTCCGGGCTTCGCCGGGCGCTTCAGACCAACGCCGAAAAGCGCGTCGAAGACCGCGAAATCGCCTTGGCGCTGCCAATGATGGGCGAATGTCAGGGGTCGCGACATCGTTCGCAGCATCGCGGCGGCCGCCGTGACGGCGACGCCCCCCGCAATCGCCAGAGTGGTCCAGTCCGAGAGAGCCATCATTGCCTCCTTACGCATTCACGCCTGATCCGCGGCCTATTTTTCTACAACGAGCCGCATATCTTACAACATTACAACACGCTCAACGGACGTCAAGCCGAAATCGGCAAAATTTTCTACGCAAAATTAACCATGTTTGCTGAATTCCCGCCTTTGTTGAAAGGAAGTTTGATTCCCGGCTTGCCTTGTAGTAATTTGTTTACGTATGTTTTCGGCGCCTTTCAGGGCGGGAGTCCGAGCGTGTCAACGATCGAGGCGGGCGACAGAAAGGCGATTTTAGCTTTAAGGCAAGAACTCACGGACGCGGTGGCGCGGGCCCACGCGCTGGGCTGGGCGATCGTCCGCCTGGAGGGCAAGACAGACGAGGACCGGGTCGCGAGCGCCGTGCGAGAGACGGTGCTGTCGCTGCTCGGGGAATTCGACCCTACGCCGCCTCCGAATGTTGTAAACTTCCGCAAACCGGAAACGCGCGCCTCGGAGGCTTCCCTAGCGCCGACGAGCGGCCTGCCCGAGAACCCGTCGGCGCAGGAGCTGCTGCTCGAGAGTCTGCGCGGCCAGGAAGTCTCCATTCGCGACCTGCAAACCGTCCTGGAGGACTACGGGCTCCAGGTGTCGCCGGGCAATCTCTCGGTCATATTATCGCGGATGAACCAGTCCGGGCTGATCCAACGAACCGGCCGCGGGATTTACCGGGCGTCGCATTGATCGATGCGCGGCGGGCGCGTACGCGGGAGCCCCATTTTTGTCATGCCCGCGTATGCGGGCATCCAGACTAGCTGCCGAGACGCGGCGTTCAAGCGTTGAGCGTGTCGTACAAGTCGCGCCATTCAGGATTGAACTGCTCAATCAGCGCGAGCTTCCACTTGCGCTCCCATTTTTTCAACTGCTTTTCGCGCGCGATGGCTTGGTTGACGTCGCCGTAGGTCTCATACCAGACCAGCATTTTCACGCCATATTTCGTCGTGAACGTCGAGCCTACGCCGGTGCGATGCTGGTGGGCGCGCAAAGCAAGATTATTCGTGACTCCGATGTACAGCGTGCCGTTGCGCTGGCTTGCCATCATATAGACGGTGTAGGTGCGCTCGCTCAAACGGCTTTCTCGCCCTGCGCGCGTCCGGTCTGTCCCCTCGGCTGGATGCCCGCTTTCGCGGGCATGACAACCTAATCCTCCATCTTCAGCGCCGCGATGAACGCCTCCTGCGGGATTTCCACGCGGCCGAACTGGCGCATCTTCTTCTTGCCGGCCTTCTGTTTGTCGAGCAGCTTGCGCTTGCGGGTGGCGTCGCCGCCGTAGCATTTGGCGGTGACGTCCTTGCGCAGCGCGCGGATCGTCTCGCGCGCGATGATCTTGCCGCCGATCGCCGCCTGCACGGGAATTTGGAACATGTGCGGCGGGATCAGCTCGCGCAGCTTCTCCACCATCGCACGGCCGCGCGACTCCGCACGATCGCGGTGGACCAGCATCGAGAGCGCGTCGACCGGCTCGGAATTGACCAGGATCGACATCTTGACGAGGTCGCCGGCGCGATAATCGGTC
The DNA here is from genome assembly GCA_049287975.1 of Roseiarcus sp. Lineage (GTDB taxonomy): Bacteria > Pseudomonadota > Alphaproteobacteria > Rhizobiales > Beijerinckiaceae > Roseiarcus. The sequence goes on along the minus strand of JBAQGU010000815.1, from coordinate 1,917 downwards.
AGCACGTAGTCGAACGAGGCGTAGCCCTTCGAGATCGACTTCAGCCGGTCGTAGAAGTCGAACACGACTTCGTTGAGCGGCAGATCGTAGATCACCATCGCGCGCTTGCCGACATAGTTGAGGTCGACCTGCGCGCCGCGCCGGTCCTGGCACAATTTGAGGACCGCGCCGAGATAATCGTCGGGCGTGAGAATCGTCGCCTTGATCCAGGGCTCCTGGATCTCTGCAATTCTGACGACATCGGGCATGTCGGCGGGATTGTGCAGCTCGATCGTCGTCTTGTCCGTCAGCGCGATGCGGTAGATCACCGACGGCGCGGTCGCGATCAGGTCGAGGTTGAACTCACGCTCCAGCCGCTCCTGGATGATCTCGAGATGCAGCAGCCCGAGAAAGCCGCAGCGGAAGCCGAAGCCGAGCGCCGCCGAGGTCTCCATCTCGTAGGAGAAGCTCGCATCGTTGAGGCGCAGCTTGCCGACCGCCGCGCGCAGCGCTTCGAAATCGGCGGCGTCGGTCGGAAACAGCCCGCAGAACACGACGGGCTGCGCGGGCTTGAAGCCAGGCAGCGGCTCGGCGGTCGGCCGCTTGTCGTCGGTGAGGGTGTCGCCGACGCGGGTGTCCGCGACCTGCTTGATCTGCGCGGTGATGTAGCCGATTTCGCCGGGACCGAGCTCGGCGGCCTCGATCATCTTGGGGCGGAACACGCCGATGCGGTCGATCTCGTAATGCGCGTCGGCGCGCATCATACGGATGCGCATGCCCTTCTTGATCACGCCGTCGATCACCCGCATCAGCACCACGACGCCGAGATAGGCGTCGTACCAGCTGTCGACCAGGAGAGCCTTCAGCGGCGCCGTCTCGTCGCCCTTCGGCGGCGGCAGACGATGGACGATCGCCTCCAGCACGAGGTCGATGTTTAGCCCGGTCTTGGCCGAGATCGGCACCGCCTCTGAGGCGTCGAGGCCGATGACGTCCTCGATCTGCTGCCGTATGCGATCGGGCTCGGCGGCGGGCAGGTCGATCTTGTTGAGCACCGGCACGATTTCATGCCCCGCGTCGAGCGCGTGGTAGACGTTGGCGAGCGTCTGCGCCTCGACGCCCTGGCTCGCGTCGACCACCAGCAGCGAGCCCTCGCAGGCCGCCAGCGAGCGCGAAACCTCGTAAGCGAAGTCGACGTGGCCGGGGGTGTCCATCAGGTTGAGGATGTACGCCTTGCCATCCTTGGCCTTGTATTCGAGCCGGACGGTCTGCGCCTTGATGGTGATGCCGCGCTCGCGCTCGATGTCCATCGAATCGAGCACCTGCTCGACCATGTCCCGCGCCGCCACCGTCCCGGTCTCCTGGATGAGCCGATCGGCGAGGGTGGACTTGCCGTGGTCGATATGGGCGATGATCGCGAAATTGCGGATGTTCGAAATGGGGTGTGTGGTCATGCGCGGGGGGATAGCAGGGCGGGCGGGGGAAGTGAACGGGCTTGCCAGATTCGATGCGATGTTCTACATATGTTCTAAGCGGGAGTGGAGCGGTGTCGAAGCAGTCCGATTTCTTCCATTCAGGAACAGAAGCAAAGCTCGATGTGATCGAGCGCTATCTGCGCTCGTATCAGAAAGTTCTGACCAAATTTCGTTCAAACGGCGGGAGGACAGTTTACTTCGATGCTTTCGCGGGGACTGGCGACCTCCCGATCGATGTCAACGACGGCGGATTACTGAAGGACGTGGAGGATTTGCGAGTGATCGTGGAGGGCTCCGCAAGGAGAGCGCTCGGTGTGAAGCCGCCATTCTCGAAGTTCGTGTTCGTCGAGCGATCGAGGGAGAAAGCCAAAGAACTAGCCGGACTGAAGGTGGTTTATCCCGATCGTGCGGCGTCAATGGATGTCATTTGGGGCGACGCGAATGCTGAACTACTGAAATTTTGTAC
>JBAQGU010000814.1:0-1700 GCA_049287975.1 Roseiarcus sp. | reverse complement strand
CCGAAGTCGAGCACCGCGGCCGCTTGGGCCAACTCGTCAAACCCCCCGCGCCGAGCTGCGTCGCCCGCTACGACGAAAGTTCTGAAGGTCTCGCGGGCGCCGGATTGATCGACGGCGACATCGCGCGACGCCGCGAGTACGCGACTGCCTGTCCACCATTCGCCATTGTCGAATCGCCCCATGAAGGAGCGGCCGTCGGAAGCCATGACGAAGTCGATGCCGCCGGTACGCGGACCTTCGATCCATACGCCGGTCAGGTCGCGATCATGCACGACGCCATTGATCTTACCGCCATAAGCGGGGTATTCGCCGGTCACTTTGCCATCGTGCTCTTCCAGCGTGACGCTAGCGCCGCCGCCGCGCCATTGCGTGTCCCACGTCCCGGTCCAAGAGAGCTCCGTCGCTTGGACCCCGGTAATCCCTGAGAAGACCAAGCCGATCAAGACGCCGATCGCGACCATGGCTACGCGCGCGTGCGTAGCCGTTGCGAAGGACGCAAGCCGGCGAAGGATGCGATCAAAAAGAGGCCCGGCGGGAGACCCTGGCTTGCGACCTCTGCTGTCTTCGCCAACGACGGCTCCCTGGACGACGGATCCCATCTGGTTCAAAACGAGTTCTGGGCGAGCAAATTGTTCCACCAGAGCTTTCCCCGCATTCACATGATATTATGGCCCCCGCAGCGTTACATTCGATTGGCGAACGAGTTGAGCATGCTCGAAATCAACCGATGAGGATCTGGTATTCAGGCGCCGCCCTTCGCTGATCGTCACGCCGGCGTCGGCCCCCGATGCACGATTCAAGCCCGTACAGGACGAACCTACCGGGGCGGAAAGCGGAGCGCCTGGGCTCTCACACCATCGACGGCGTTATCCGATCAGTTCGGAGCCAGGTCAAGGCGACGCTCTGGCCAGGGCTGCGAACATGCGCGGGACCATGTTTGCGATTTGGGGCGCCAATCGTTCGGGATCCATGCCCTCTTCGATGCGGCCGAGTTGGACGAGCGCGGCGAACCAACTACCGTGCAATCGGATCCGAGGCGCTGCGCCCGAGCGGACCAGACGTCGAGCGAGGGCGGTAGCGTGGGATAGCCGACAAGGCGGTCGACCTCCGCGCGATCACGACCTCGGAGCTCGAGTTCTCGGCGCCGATCGACACGGAATACGCGGAACTCGCCGTCCGCACGCTGCACACGCTGTATGGGCTGGATGCGTGGGGCGGGCGCTGCTCCGCCGCGGCGGGCCTAACCCCTGGTATACTTCTCTCGAACGGCGTATCATAGGATGGGATCAGAGACGGAGCTGTCATGGCGTCAAAGGAACAGGAGGCCCTGATCCGACAATATGCGGCCGGCGACATCACTTGGACGGCGCTACGGGATCGTGGCTTCGAAAATTATGTCGAGGTGTTGGCTGGACTCGGCGAACTTGGCCTTCGCCCCCCTGTCGCGGCGATGGAGGGGCCAAATGTCGCGGCGCGACAACGCGGCCGCACGCTGATTCGTAACGCCCTGAAATCCCGACCGGCATGAGCAAGCCGTTCAGCCTCATCGTCACCGATACCTCGCCGCTGTTCACGCTGGTTCTGGCGGACGCGCTCGACGTGTTGCTTCGCCCCGGATTGCCGGTCAGGATTCCTGACGCGGTTTATATCGAGGCGACGCGCGCGCACGGGGCGCCAGAGCCGACCAGATTGTCGTATGG
>JBAQGU010000813.1:0-11470 GCA_049287975.1 Roseiarcus sp. | reverse complement strand
CGCCTGGTACGGGCATCGTCGCGACGCGAAGGCCGCATGATTCAAGTGTCTGTCCGACCCGCCCGAGATTCTTTTCGGGCGGCTTGCGATGGGTCTCCCCCTGGCGCCGCTTTTTCGCTAATTACGTCGCGTTCGCGCGACCGCGCCCCATTGGGAGACCGATATGAACGCCCAACCGAAACTCGACCACGTCGAGCTTCGCGCAGCCCCTGGGCCGCGTCACGACGAAATCCTGACCCCCGACGCCTTGGCCTTCCTCGCTGAGCTGCATCGCCGCTTCAACGCCCGGCGGCTGGCGGCGCTCGCGCGCCGCGCCGAGCGGCAGAAGCTGTTCGACGCGAGCGAGACGCCTGATTTTCTGGCCGAAACCCGCGCCATTCGGGAAGCCGATTGGAAGGTCGCGCCGATTCCGGCCGATCTGCTGGATCGCCGCGTGGAGATCACCGGCCCCGTCGATCGCAAAATGATCGTAAATGCGCTCAATTCCGGCGCGAAGGTCTTCATGGCGGATTTCGAGGACGCGGAATCGCCTTTCTTCGCCAACTTGATCGAGGGCCAGGCGAACCTCAGGGACCGTTGGGCCGGGGCGATCGACTTCACGGAAGCGACGACCGGCAAGCGCTACGCCCTCGGCGAGAAACCCGCCGCTCTGATGGTGCGCCCGCGCGGCTGGCACCTCGATGAGCGGCATCTGCTCGTCGACCGCGAGGAAATTTCGGGCTCGCTGTTCGACTTCGGCCTGTACGTTTTCCATTGCGCGAAGGCGCAGAGCGGCGCGGGCTCGACGCCCGCTTTCTATCTGCCGAAACTCGAGAGCCATGTCGAGGCGCGGCTCTGGAACGACGCGTTCGCTTTCGCCGAGGAAAAGCTCGGCTTTGCCGTCGGGGCGTTCAAGGCGACCGTCTTGATCGAAACGCTGCCCGCCGCCTTCGAGATGGACGAGATCCTCTACGAGCTGCGGGACCACATCGTCGGCCTCAACTGCGGCCGCTGGGATTATATTTTCTCGTTCATCAAGCGCCTGGGCAAAAACCCGGCCTTTTTGACGCCCGATCGCGCCGACATGACGATGGGCAGGGCGTTCCTCGAGGCTTATTCCCTGCTGCTGATCAAGACCTGCCATCGTCGCGGCGCGTTCGCGATGGGCGGCATGGCCGCGCAGATTCCGATCAAGGGCAATCCCGCGGCGAACGAGGCGGCCTTTGCGAAGGTCCGCGCGGACAAGGAGCGCGAGGCCGGCAATGGCCATGATGGCACTTGGGTCGCCCATCCCGACCTCGTGCCAGTCGCGCGCGAAGTATTCGATCGGCTGATGCCCGGACCCAACCAGCTCGGCGTCGCTCGCGACGACGTTCACGTAACCCGGGCCGATCTGCTCCGCGTCCATGAGGGCAGACACAGTGAAGCGGGCTTACGCGAAAACATCCGCGTCGGCGTGCAATATATCGAGGCGTGGCTACGCGGCCGCGGCGCGGTCCCGCTCTATAATCTGATGGAGGACGCCGCGACGGCCGAGATTTCGCGCGCGCAGATCTGGCAATGGCTCTATCTGAAGGCCCGACTCGACGACGGGCGCGTCGTGACGCCCGACCTCTTTCGTGCGACGCTCGACGACGAGATGAAAAAGGTGGCGGCGGCGCTCGGCGCGAAGGCGTTCGAGGGAAGCCGCTTCGCCGAGGCGATCCGGCTGTTCTCGGAGATGTCGCTGAGCCCGACCTTCGAGGAATTCCTGACCCTGCCGGCCTATCGGCTGATCGACTGAACTCGCAGGAAATTATTTCTCGAGGACGACATTCCGGCATTCGGGCGGCAGCTGCGCCAGCGTGAGCGGCGGCTTGGGCTTGGCGTTGGGGTCCATTCGGGGATGCAGCGCCTCGTCGGTGAACCACCAGGCCAGCGACTTGCCGCAGCCATCGCCCGGCGGAACCGGCGCCTGCGGCTGGCAGGCGGTTTCTCCAGCCGGACATTTGATCCTGACATGGAAGTGATAATTGTGCCCCCAATAGGCCTCCACCTTCGTCATCCAGGGCTCGCCCTTGTGGGTCTCGCACAAAGCCTTCTTGATCGCCGCGTTGACGAAGATGCGCTCGACCTCCGGCTCTTCGGCCGCCGCCTTGATCACGCCGGCCTGTTTTTCCGACCAAACCGCCCGGTCGACCGAAAGACCGTCCGGCCGGACCATGTCGACCGCCGACATTTCCTCGCGGTCGGCGGCGCTGAGGGGATGTTCGGGCTTCGGGGTCAGCCAGATGTCGGCGTCGAGGCCGACCTGATGCGAGGCGTGCCCGGTCAGCATCGGTCCGCCGCGCGGCTGTGAAATGTCGCCGACGAGAATGCCGGGCCAGACCCCTTCGCTCGCCGCCTTGCGAGAGAAGCGTTCGAGAAACGCGATCATCGCAGGATGGCCCCAAAATCGATTGCGCGACAGCCGCACGACGCTCCATGTCTCGCCATCGACCGGAAGCGCCTTGGCGCCGGCCAGGCAGCCGTGGGAATAAAAGCCGATCGAGCGCGTCCGCGCCTCGGTAGGGGTCATCGCACGACCGAAGACCTGCTTGGCCGCGAGTTTGGGATCCGCCGGGTTGGCCAGCGGCGGCAGCGGCTTGGGGTCGAGAGTGCCTTTGTCCTGCGCCTCGGCAAAGCCGTCGACTGCGACGATCGCCGCGCCGCACAGAATCAAAGAGATGACCTTCGTTCGCATCGTGACCTCCCGCGAAGCGCGACACTATCGGCCTGCAGCATTAACGATCCGTTGGCCATGCGCAACGCGCGGCTACGCGCGGCGGACGACGACGAACAGCCGAGGGAAGGGCATCAGCACGCCGCCCCACGGTTGGCGTGGATAGGCCGCCGTTATCGCCTCGAGGTAGCGGCTGAGATATTCCTCGCGCTCCTCCGCTGCGAGCGGGGCCAGATAAGGGCGCAAGCCCGCGCCCTCGACCCAGGCGACGATCGCCGCGGGACCCTCGAGCCGATGCAGATAGACCGTTCGCCAGATGTCCACGAGATCGCAGAGGGGCGAAAGCGCCGTATCGTAATCGCCCCATGCGCCAATTTTCTCTCGCGCCGCGCTCGCCCCCGCGAGCTTTGCGCGAAAAGGCAGCGCCCCGCCGATCTTTCGCATCAGAACGTGCGTGGGTTCGTCCTCGTTGTCGGGCATCTGCGCCGCCAGGCAACCGCCGGGCTCGAGATCGCCGACCATGCGCGTCATGACGCTGATATGGTCGGGAACCCAATGAAACAGCGCATTTGCGAAGACGAGGTCGGCGCGGCCTTTCCAATTGGCCGCGTCACCCTCTAGGAAACGCACACCCGGCAGCCGAGCGCGCGCCGCGGCCAGCATTTGCATGGAAGTATCGACGCCGACGAGATCGCCGTCGGGGTAACGGTCGGCGAGCGCCTGCGTCGAGAGGCCGGCGCCGCAGCCAAGGTCCACGATACGGCGGCGCGGCCCTTGCGGTATCCGCGCCAACAGGTCTATGGATGGACGATTCCTCTCGGCATCGAATCGGCTGTAGGCCAGGGGGTTCCAGTTGTTCATTTTTTCTTCACACTCCTAAATATTTTCCGTACGAGACATAATTGCAACAAAATTATTACATCCGCTTCAACGGCGGAAAAGCGTTCCGGGTCGCCCAGCAATATCCATGGAATCGCAGAGCGTTGTAGGCAAAGAAGGCGCGCCGCCACGTTCTGCGGGCATTCCCGTCGAGATTCCGCGAATCGACCTTTGATGCGACGTTTTTGCGACTCTTGCCATCCGAAGCTCGGAAGGCAAAAAAAGATCATTCGGTTATCAAACGTTTGCCGTATTTAAAAGTGCCGCCCTATTCCGCGGTCGAAGACGGCCGAACCCCCGAACCTTCCGGCCTTTGGAAAAGCGAGTTGCACCCATTCACCCCTTCGTGCAATATCCGGCTCGCGATACATGAGTTCAGGGCGAGTGCGGATGTGACCTTTCTCGTAGAGGTAGTGTTTAGCGTTAAACAGTAAAATGTAAATAAGCTGCCTCATCGTCGCCGTAGGCTTGCCATTAGTTTGATTGTACAATCGCGTTGACGCTGCGTAAGGATGACGCCGCGAGCAATTCAAGTAATATCTAGCTATAATCGACCACAAGGCGGCTTGTGGTAAGGAGGGGCCATGTCTTTCGAGGATGATCGAGGTTTTGCGGGGGATTTATCAGTCGAAGACGCCTACGCAATGTTGGCGAAAGAGGAGAATGCTGCGCTGGTCGACGTGCGCACGCAACCGGAATGGCAGTTTGTCGGCGTTCCCGATTTGGCGGCGCTGGGCAAAGAAGCGATATTTCGTGAGTGGCAGACCTATCCCGCCATGCAAGTCGCGGAAGATTTCGTGCAGGGCTTGGCCGATGAGTTGCAGCGGCGCGGCGCCGACAAGACCAGTCCAGTACTCTTTCTCTGCCGCTCGGGCGCGCGCTCCCGTCTCGCCGCCATCGCATTGACGAGCGCAGGGTGGACACATTGCTACAACATCGCCGAAGGATTCGAGGGACCCCTCGACGGCGAGCGCCGACGTGGCGCGATCGGGGGCTGGCGAGCGAAGGGCATGCCCTGGACGCAGACCTGACAGCCTCGACACGTTCATTCGCGAGATCGACGCGTCTGAAACACTGCCATGACTGAATTTGACCCGCGTGCCTCAGGGCCGGGATTCACAACAGATTTTGCGAGCTCACACCATGGGACCAATTGAGGAATCTTGGAAACGTTGCGGCCAACGCCTGCGCGTCGAGTTGGGAGAGGATATATTCACGAGTTGGTTCAGCAGCCTCGCGCTCGAATCGATCGTCGCGGGTCGCGCGCGCTTTTCGGTGTCGACGAAATTTCTGAAGAGCTGGATCGAGGGGCACTACCGGGAGCGCATCCTCGCGGCGCTGGAGGCCGAGATCGGCGGGGTCGTCGCCCTGGAAGTCTCAGTGCGCACGCCCAACAGTACCCTGGCGGCGCGCACCGCGAAATCCGACCCTCGGCTCCAGAGCCCGGCTACCGATGCCAACGGTGGCGCGACTTCCAAGTCGACGACGATGTCGGACCCTGCCGGACGGCGCAACTCATCGAAATTCGAAAGCAAGGGTTTCTGGGATGCGCTCGCCGGATCGCCGCTCGATCGCCGGCTGAATTTTTCGAGCTTTCTCGTTGGTCGAGCCAATCAGCTGGCATTCTCGGCGGCGCAGCGTGCGTGTGAGGGACGTCCAGGCCAAGCGTCGACCGTCACGCCGCTATATTTCCACGCCTCTGTCGGCCTGGGCAAGACGCATCTACTTCAGGCCATCGCGCATGCGGCGACCGCGCAAGGGCGCTCCGTCGTTTATCTGACCGCCGAAAAATTCATGTATGGGTTCGTCGCGGCATTGCAGGCGCAGACCGCGATTGCATTCAAAGAAGCCCTGCGGGCGATCGATCTCTTGATATTCGATGACGCTCAGTTCCTTCAGGGAAAGGTCATCCAGGCTGAATTTGGTCATGCCCTCAATGCCCTGGTCGATGCGGGCCGCCAGGTGGTCGTCGCCGCCGATCGCCCGCCCGGCGATCTCGAAGCGCTCGAGGAGCGCGTGCGCTCCCGGCTCGCGGGGGGCCTTTGCGTGGAGATGCATCCGCTCGACGAGCCGCTGCGCGTAAAGATACTGGAGGCCCGCATCGCGGCGGCGCGCTTGCAGAATCCGCACTTCGAGGTATCGTCGGCGGTGTTGGCGTTCGTGGGCCGTTCGATTGTTTCGAACGGCCGCGATCTCGAGGGCGCGGTCAACCGTCTGGTGGCGCATTCGAGTGTCGGCGGCCCGTCCCTCACAGTCGACGCCGCGGAGGTCGCGATCCGCGATCTCATCCGCTCGCGCGAACCGAAACGGGTCAAGATCGAGGACATACAGAAGCTCGTCGCGAGTCATTACAGCGTCACACGCCAGGACATCCTGTCCTCGCGGCGCACCGCGATCGTAGTCAAGCCGCGTCAGGTCGCGATGTACCTGGCGAAGGCGCTCACGATGCGTTCGCTGCCGGAGATCGGCCGCCGCTTCGGCGGACGCGATCACACCACCGTGCTGCACGCGGTGCGCAAGATCGAGGGCCTCTGTTCCGCCGACTCCGCCCTGCGTGAGGAACTTGAGCTGCTCAAGCGTATGTTGCAGGAGTAGATGTCGTCGTCGATGAACCTCATCTTCAAGATCGTGAGTTCGACGGAATGGCGCGCCGCCGAGGCCGACGGCGTTTTTGGCGGCGCCGCCGTCGATCGCGCCGATGGCTACATCCACTTCTCCACCGCCGCTCAGGCGCCCGAGACCGCTCGGAAATGGTTCGCGGGCCGGGACGACCTCATGCTCGTCGCGGTCGACGCCGATGCACTCGGCGCGCAACTGCGTTGGGAGCCCTCGCGCGGCGGCGCACTGTTCCCGCATCTCTATGGCGAGTTGCCGCTGACGGCCGTGATCTGGTCGCGGCCGTTGCCCCTCGCGGAAGACGGACGGCATAGGTTCGGATCTCTGTCGCAATGATCCGCGCCCTGAGCGCGCTCGCTCGCCAATGGCTTTCTCGGCTGCCGCCCGAAAGCGCGCACCGGGCGGCGATCGCGGCGTTGAAGTTCATGCCTCGCTCGCCGACCACGGCGCCAGACTATAGGCTGGCCGTTGATGCCTTCGACTTGCACTTTGCCCACCCCGTCGGGCTGGCCGCAGGATTCGACAAGAACGCCGAAGTTCCGGAAGCGCTGCTCGCGCTCGGCTTTTCGTTCGTCGAAGTGGGAACCTTGACGCCGCTTCGGCAAGCCGGCAACGCCAAGCCGCGGCTGTTTCGGCTGCCCGCCGACGCCGCCCTCGTCAACCGGATGGGCTTCAACAACGATGGTTTCGAGGCGGCGCTCGCCCGACTGACGGCGCGTGCCAGTTCCGGCATCCTCGGTGTCAATTTCGGCCCCAACAAGGACGCGAGCGATCGCATCGCGGATTACGTCCTGGGCGTGAAGACCTTCGCCGCCGGCGCGAGCTGGTTCACGATCAATGTTTCCTCGCCCAACACGGCCGGCCTCCGCGATCTGCAGCGCCGCGATGCGCTCGACGAACTCGTGGCGCGGGTCATCGAGGCGCGCGAGGCGGTCCGCCCGCGCCGCCCGGTGCTGATCAAGATCGCGCCCGACCTCGACTTGCGCGGGCTCGACGACATCGTCGAAGTGGCGACTTCCCGTAGGGCCGACGGCCTGATCGTCGCCAACACGACCATCGCGCGGCCGTCGACGCTGCGCGACCCCCGATCGCGCGAGACGGGTGGACTATCGGGTCGGCCGCTGTTCCCCGCCTCCACCCAGCTGTTGGCCCGCGCCTATTTGCGCTGCGAGGGCGCCCTGACTTTGATCGGCTGCGGCGGCATCGAGGATTCGGCGACGGCGCTCGCGAAAATCCAGGCCGGCGCGACGCTGCTGCAGCTCTACACGAGCTTTGTCTATCGCGGCCCCCGGGTGATCGACGATATCCTCGACGGGTTGTCGGTGGCGGTCTCGACGAGCGGCGTCCAATCGATCGCCTCGCTCGTCGGAACTGAGGCCCGCGAATTCGCGGCCGCGACTCGAGCGCCGACGTGAGGGCGGCCCGTTCTGCCGCTTGGTAGGCCGCTAGCCCTAACGCGCGCGCCGCCCGTCGAGCAGCCGCAACACGAACCAGACCGGCAGCACGACCATCGCGCCGGTCAATAGAATTCGGCCGAACTGGCGAAAATCCGTCAGGCCGAACTCGATCAGACGGCGCACCCCCCGCTCGAAGCTTTCGTAGACCGTCTCCGGGTCGAAGCCAAACATCGCCAGGATCAACCCGACGACAAACGACACGACAATCAGCCGTAGCAGGACGGATGCGGGGGAGCCGCCCATAAATCCAGTGACCCAGTTCAAGCAGAACCCTCGGCTGCGCCGCGGTCAGCGGCGAATTTCCTCATCCGCCGACCCTTCGCCGGAGCGCGACGCGGCGCTCCGGCTCACTCGACGGGGCGTGGTTTACCCCCCTTTGGGGAAATGCACCACAGTCGGCGACTTCGGGTGCGCCGGCTCGGACTCCTGACCGGCGACCGGCTTGCCGTCGATCGTCAGCTTGCCGTGCGCCGCGCTGATCTTGACGGTCGCACCGTCCCGGATATCCCCGGCGAGGATCGCCTCGGCGAGCGGGTCCTGCACCCACTTCTGGATCACGCGCTTGAGCGGGCGCGCGCCATAGGTGGGATCGTAGCCCCTCTCGGCCAGCCATTGCCGCCCGCGCGCATCGAGCGACAGCGTGATCTTGCGATCCTCCAGCAGCTTGGCGAGCCGCTTGAACTGGATGTCGACGATCGACCCCATGTCCTCGCGCCGCAGACGATGGAACAGGATAATCTCGTCGACGCGGTTGAGGAATTCGGGCCGGAAATGCGCGCGCACCACGGCCATCACTTCCTTCTCGACTGTCTTCACGTCCTCGCCCTCGGGCACGCTGACGAGGAACTCCGAGCCGAGGTTCGAGGTCATCACGATCAGCACGTTGCGGAAATCGACCGTGCGCCCCTGTCCGTCGGTCAGCCTGCCGTCGTCGAGCACCTGCAGCAGCACATTGAACACGTCCGGATGCGCCTTCTCGATCTCATCGAACAGCACGACCTGATACGGCCGCCGCCGCACGGCCTCGGTGAGGGCGCCGCCCTCGTCATAGCCGACGTAGCCCGGAGGCGCGCCGATCAGCCGCGAGACCGAGTGCTTCTCCATGTATTCGGACATGTCGATGCGCACCATCGCGGTCTCGTCGTCGAACAGGAACGCGGCGAGCGCCTTGGTCAGCTCGGTCTTGCCAACGCCGGTGGGTCCGAGGAACATGAACGAGCCGATCGGCCGGTTGGGATCCTGCAGGCCGGCGCGGGCGCGCCGCACCGCCGTCGCAACCGCGGTCACCGCCTCGGGCTGGCCGACGACGCGCTTGGCGATCTCGACCTCCATCTTCAGCAGCTTGTCGCGCTCGCCCTCGAGCATCTTGTCGACCGGCACGCCGGTCCAGCGCGAGACGACCTGCGCGACATGATCCGGCGTTACCGCCTCGTCGACCAGCGCCGCGCCGCTCTGCGCCTCGGTCGCGGCTAGTTTCTTCTCGAGGTCGGGTATGACTCCATAGGTCAGCCGCCCGGCTTCGGCGTAGTCCCCCTTGCGCTGGGCCTGAGCGAGGTCGTTGCGCGCGGCCTCGAGCTGCTCTTTGAGCTTCTGAGCCTGGCCGATCTTGTCCTTCTCGGCCATCCATCGCTGGGTCAGCGCGTCGGACTTCTCCTGCAGCTCGGCGAGTTCCGCCGTGAGCTTGGTCAGCCGATCGCGCGAGGCCGCATCGGTCTCCTTGCGAAGGGCCTCCTGCTCGATCTTGAGCTGCATGATGCGGCGATCGAGTTCGTCGAGTTCCTCGGGTTTGGAATCGACCTGCATGCGCTGCCGCGAGGCCGCCTCGTCGATCAGGTCGATCGCCTTGTCGGGGAGGAACCGGTCGGCGATGTAGCGGTTCGACAGCACCGCGGCGGCGACGATCGCAGCGTCGGTGATGTGGACGCCGTGATGAACCTCGTATTTCTCCTTCAGGCCGCGCAGGATCGAGATCGTGTCCTCGACCGTGGGCTGCGAGACGAACACCGGCTGGAAGCGCCGCGCGAGCGCCGCGTCCTTTTCGACGTGCTTGCGGTATTCGTCGAGCGTCGTAGCGCCGATGCAATGCAGCTCGCCGCGCGCGAGCGCGGGCTTCAGCAGGTTGGAAGCGTCCATCGCGCCGTCCGCCTTGCCGGCGCCGACCAGCGTGTGCATTTCGTCGATGAACAAGATGACGCCGCCCTCGGACGCCGTCACTTCATTGAGCACCGCCTTCAGCCGCTCCTCGAATTCGCCGCGATATTTCGCGCCAGCGATCAGTGCGCCCATGTCGAGCGACAGCAACTTCTTGTCGCGCAGCGATTCCGGGACGTCGCCGTTGACGATGCGCAGCGCGAGGCCCTCCACGATCGCCGTCTTGCCGACGCCGGGCTCGCCGATCAGCACCGGATTGTTCTTGGTCCGGCGCGAAAGCACCTGCATCGTGCGGCGGATTTCCTCGTCGCGACCGATCACCGGGTCGAGCTTGCCCGACCTCGCGGCCTCGGTGAGGTCGCGGGTGTATTTCTTCAGCGCGTCATAGGCGTTTTCGGCGCTCGCCGAATCCGCCGTGCGGCCCTTGCGCAGATCGTTGATCGCCGCGTTCAGCGTTTGTGGCGTCACTCCGGCGTTGGCGAGAATCCGTCCTGCCTCGGCGCCCTTCTCCATCGCCAGCGCCACGAGCAGGCGCTCGACGGTGACGAAGGAATCGCCGGCCTTCTGCGCAATCTTCTCGGCGTTGTCGAACAGGCGCGCCGTCGTCGGCGCGAGATAGAGCTGGCCTGCGCCCGAACCCTGCACTTTCGGCAATTTGCTCAGCGCGAGTTCGACTTGCGTCAGCGCGTCTCGCGAGCGCCCGCCCGCCTTGTCGATCAGGCCGGCGGCGAGACCCTCCTCGTCGTCGAGCAGCACCTTCAAGATATGCTCGGGCGTGAACTGCTGATGCCCCTCGCGGACAGCCAGCGACTGCGCGCTCTGCACGAAGCCGCGCGCGCGTTCCGTATATTTCTCCAAATTCATGGTTCAAATCTCCCTTATGGCTCCGTCCGACGCCCCGGAGCGACGTGGAACAGCCCATAGCCGCTTTCGTGCGGCTCTCCCTTGACAGATCACAAATGTAGGGAGAGCCGGGCGCCCGCGAAAGGGCGGCCGCGGGGGTGGCTGGCGAAAAGATTCGCGGGCGGTGGCGTCCCGGAGCAAGGCGGCGCCGCAGAAACATGTGTCATGCTCGCGAACGCGAGCATCCAGGATACCACGACGCTACAAGGCTTTCGCCGCTTCGTCGTGTCCCACGGCTGGATCCCCGCTTTCGCGGGGATGACACGTTGGCTTGGTCGTTCGCGACGCTGGGCGGCCGCCTCAGGCCTTCCGCTCGCTCTCGAGGAGACGCGCGGCCGTTTCGGCCGCCTTGCGCATCAGGCCGGAAAACCCCGAGGTTGCGATTTCCTGCGGCGCGATCCAGATCAGATCGCCCGGCGGCCTCAGGAAATCCGCCTCGGCGGCGAACAATACGAGTCGCAGCGCGAAATGCGTGAACACGTGTTCGAGAAAATCGGGCAGGCGGCGCCATCGCGCCGCGAAGGGCGCCTCCTGCGGTCCGATCGCCGTGACGTCGCCTGGCGCCCAGGCGCCGCCGGGCAGCTCCATAGTGGCGCCGAGAAGTCCATGGGGAGGCCGGCGCCGCGCAAGGAACGCGCCGTCGGCGCGCCATGCGTAGAACGCCGCGCCGACGCGGCCGGCATTGGTCTTCTTCCGCGCGCGCGGCGGAAAGCTATCGGGCGTCGGCGTGCGTGCGGCCGCGCAGGCCTCGCTCAACGGGCACTCCCCGCAGACGGGATTGCGG
>JBAQGU010000812.1:0-4861 GCA_049287975.1 Roseiarcus sp. | reverse complement strand
CTTCGTATCCCCCGGCGATAAGATTTGCGGCCATCGGCCGGCCCATGATTCCCAGTCCGACAAAGCCGATCGATTTCATTTGAGCCTCCTGATAGAAAACGTCATAGCCGAGCTTGTTCGTGCACATGTTAGGTATGACGACGCGCGGCCTGCGCTGCAAGATGGGCGACGCGGTCAGATTGATAGATTCCACTGACCTGCCTGCAGGCAGAAATGGGGCTCGCCTTCCTGTTCCATCTCGCACGACATCGCCGTCGAGCGTCAGCCACCGCATCGCGGTGATGTACCTGGGCGAGATCGTCGAGATCGGCCCGCGCGCCTCGATCATCGAAAATCCGCAGCATCCCTACACGCGGAAGTTGATGGCTGCGTCGCCGACCGCCGACCCTGCGCGCCGCGGCTTCCGGCTCGGCGTTCGAACGAGGAAACGCCGAGCCCCATCCGCGCTGTCGATTACGGCACGCGCCGCGGCGGTTCAGGCAAGTGGCGCCGGACCATTTCGTGCAGGAGATTCCCCTTCTCTCCTTGCGGGAGAAGGTGGCGCGAAGCGCCGGATGAGGGGTCGGGCCGCGACGTGCATTTTCAAGCAAATCACTGATCTCGCGCAGACGCAGCGGACCTCTCTCGCAATCGCGCGGAGCCGGCGCCTGGCGCCAACCCCTCATCCGGCCCTTCGGGCCACCTTCCCCCGCAAGGGGGGAAGGGGATCGCGGTTCACCCCTCCCTCACCCACACCTCCATTTCGCCCGGCTCGCGATTATCCCAGGCGAAGTAGGGCGCCGCCTTCAGCGAAACGGCGTCCCAGCGAGGCGGGTCGGTTCGGTAAAGCGCGCCGGACCAGTCCTCGATGCGTTCGGCCTCGGCCGACCCCTCCAGCACAACGATTCCGCCGAGCAGATCCTCGGCGAAGCGCGGCGTGAGCTCGGCGCCCACAGGCAGCCTCATCCGATGCAGGGGCGCGGGATTGTCGACGGCTTCGAGGCAATAGACCATCGGACCACGCATGAGCGCCACACGCCCGAAGTCGGCCTTCACATCCGGGTGCGCGTAAAGCCGCTCGACCGCCATCTCGAGCTCTAGCCGCACAGCGTCGCCGGCTCTCCATTCGCGCTCGACCCAGGCGTAGCCGTCGCGCGTGACATCCGCAAGATCGATCGGCGCGCCGTTGACTTGCAGAGACGCCGAGCGGCTCCAACCCGGAATGCGCAGATAGACGCCGAACCGCGTCGGCGTCTCCATTTCGAACGTAATCTCGACAACGCCATCCCAGGGATAGCGACTAGCCTGCGTCAGCCGCACCGCGCGCCCGCCGATTTCGAACCGCGCCGAACTGTCGCCATAGAGATGGATCGCGATCGCATCGTCCGCGAGCGCATACATATAGCTGCCGATCGCCGCGATCATGCGCCCGACATTGGGCGGACAGCAGGGGCAGCGGTGCCAGACCCAACGATGGTGATCGCCGTGACTGCGCAGCGGATTTTCATAGAAGAACAGCGATCCGTCGCGCGAAAGCCCGGATATCGAGCCGTTGTAGAGCGCCCGCTCCATCACGTCGGCGTAGCGCGCGTTCGGGCCCATGCCCAGCATCCGGCTCGACCAGAACACCAGCCCGACGGCCGCGCAGGTCTCGGCATAGGCCGACTCGTTCGGCAGATCGTAGTCGCAGGTGAAGCCCTCGTTCTGTTTCGACGGGCCGAGTCCGCCAGTGACGTAGAGGTTCTTCGCGGTGAGATCGTCCCACAACCGATCCAGCGCGGCGCGCAGGCTTTCGTCGCCGTATTCGGTCGCGATGTCGGCCATCCCGGAATAGAGATACATCGCCCGCACCGCATGGCCGACGACCTTGTCCTGCTCGCGAACCGGCTTGTGCGACTGGTTATATTGGTAGGTCTTGAAGTGGAAATCCTTCGGGTCAGCGCCGCGGGCGCGGGCCTCCTGGTCGAAATAGTGAGGAGACCGGCCGCGCTCGTCGATGAAATATTTGGCGAGGTCCAGATATTTCCGCATCCCCGTGGCGCGCGCGAGCTTCACCAGCGCCAGTTCGACTTCCTCGTGGCCGCAGTAGCCCTTGCGCTTCTCCGGCTCCGGACCGAACATCGCGCTGATGTGATCGGCGTAGCGGCACATGACGTCGAGAAACTTGCGCTTGCCGGTCGCCTGGAAATAGGCGACCGCGCCCTCGATCAGATGCCCCGCGCAATAGAGTTCGTGACAATCGCGCAGGTTGGTCCAGCGCTCGCCGGGCTGAACGCGCTGATACCAGCTCGAGAGATAGCCGTCCTCCTGCTGCAGCTTGGCGTACATGTCGACGATCGCGTCGATCTTGGCTTCCAGTGTCGGATTGGGCTTGCGGTAGAGCGAGTAGGCCGCGGTCTCGATGGTCTTGCCGATGTCGGAATCCCAGAACATCTGGGTCGTCACGGTGCGGGCGGTAAAGCCCTCGCCGACATGGAACGGAATGCGGACGCCGGGGGGCGGCCGATCCGGATCGATCTGATCCAGCATGCCCGCATCGACGCAGCGCTGATAGAGGATGTCCGCCGTGCAGCTCGCGACCGCATCGACCCGGTCGCCCCAGAAGCCGCGGACATCGACCTGCGGCACGGCGAGCGGACGGAACAGGGCGCGAGGCTTTTCGCTCGAGTGATCGGTCATCTGGGGGCTCTCCTATGATTGGTCATGCGCTGCGGTCATTTCACGGCGCCCGCGGTCAGGCCGCGGATGTAGAAGCGTTGCAGAAGCAGAAACAAAACCAGGCACGGCGCCATCATGACGGTGACGCCGGCTTGCACCGCGCCCCAGTCGATGGCGCCGAACCGGCCGGACCGCACCGCAGTCATCATGACGGGCAGGGTGAATTTCGATTGGTCTGTGGTGAGCACCAGCGCCCCCAGAAACTCGTTCCAGGAGTTCAGGAAAGCGAACAGCGCAACGGTCACGACGCCCGGCCAGACCAACGGCAGCATGACCCTGTGCAACAATTGCAGGCTGTTGGCGCCGTCGATCCGGGCGGCCTCTTCGATCTCCAGCGGCACGGCATCAAAGGAGTTCCGCATCATGAAGATGGCGAACGGCAGTTGCAGCGTGACATAGACCAGCGAAAGGCCGGTCAGGGTGTTCTGCAGGCCGAGCCGGGTCAGGATCAGGAAGATCGGCGTCAGGATCGACTGGAACGGGATCATGATCGTGGCCAGGATCAGCAGGAAACAAAGGCCCTTCAGCGGAAACGCGAAGCGAGAGAAACCATAGCCGGCAAGCAGGCTGACCAGCACCGTCAACGCGACGGTCGCGAGCGCGACGAATGTCGAATTTCCCACCGACTGCCATATTCCGTCGCCGAAGCTGTTCAGAATCGCGTAGTTTTCGGTCGTGATGCCACTCGTCGGCCAAGGCGGCAGCGGAGGTTGCCGGGCCTCTTGCGCCGGTTTGAGCGAGGACAGCGCGGTCCAGACGATCGGCGCGACGAACAGACCGGCGATCGTCAACCCGATCGCGTGCTCGCCGACCCGTGCGCCTAGACCCAACATCGTCAACGGGCGGGCCATCACGTTCCATCCGGCTTGCGCAGCAGCCACAACTGCACGAGGCTGAGGGCGACCAAAATCGCCAACAGCACCATCGACAGCGCGGCGCCATAGCCGAGCTTGAACGAAACGAACGACTGGTTGAAGATCCAGTAGACGGCAGTCAAAGTCTGGTTGCGCGGGCCGCCGCGCAATATGATGTAGAATTGATCGAAGGCAAGGACGGAGCCGGCGACCGACAGCACCAGCGCCAGCGCCATGGTCCGTCGCATCAGCGGCAACGTGATTCTCCGGAAGCGCGCAAAAGCGTTGGCGCCGTCGATCTTGGCGGCCTCTTGCAGATCGCTCGGAATCGATTGAAGACCCGTCATCAGAATGACCATGGTGAAGCCGGCGACCTTCCAGACCACCATTACGATGATCGACCAGAACGCCGTATCGAAGTTGGCCAGCAGGTTGATGCGGCCGTCCGTCAGGCCGAGCTTTTCGGCCAACGGGCTGAACAGGCCGGAGTCGACATTGGCGAGCCAGGACCAGAGCAGGCTGGCCGAGGCGAAGCCGACCACCACCGGCAGGAAGAAGGCGACGCGATAGAAGCCGTTGATGCGTCGCGGGCCCTCGACATACAGCGCGAGCGGGAAAGCGACCGCGAAGATCGCGATGGTCACCACGACCGTGTAATAGGCGGTGAAGCGCAAGGCGTTCCAGAAGCGCAGATCCTTGAAGATGGCGAAGTAGTTTTCCAGAGCGATGTATCGGTGCTCGCCGAGCAACGGCCAGTCGTTCAGCGACATCCAGCCGGTCATGCCGAGCGGCAGCAGAAAGAACACCAGCACCAGCGCCATCGCGGGGGCGACATAGAAAAAGCCGGTCCATCGCCTCCCGGCGAGGACGGGTCGCCTGCGGCGGGCGGCCGTCGTAGGCAGAGCGGAAGCCGTCATGGCGCAATCCCGGCAGACGCCGAAAAATCGGAGGGCGACGCAACGATATGATCAACCACGGCGCTCTCCGTCATCGCGAGCAAAGCGAAGCAATGCAGACCAAGGGTCCCAGCTGCGGCTCAGTCTCGATTGCTTCGCTGTCGCTCGCAATGACGGGGACGGGCCATAGGAGCATCGCCCAGCCCCACTGCGGCCCGGCGCGCAGCGTCGGGCCGAGGCTTTTGCATGAGCCTATTATTTCTTGGCCGCGCCGTCGATGATCGACTGCATGGTCGCCTGCGCGTCGGCGATCGAACCGTCGACGTCGTTGCCGAAAAACACCTCGTTGATCATCTGCGTCCACGGGCCGTTGGCGGAGTTGATCAGGTCGTTGAACACTACGCTATAAGGGGT
>JBAQGU010000811.1:0-6113 GCA_049287975.1 Roseiarcus sp. | reverse complement strand
CTACGTAATCTTTCCCTCCTGGCTGGTTTTCCTCCAATCCCTCGCCACCTTCTCGATCCCGCCAGACCTCATAAAAGCCGGAGACAGTCCGTGAACGTCGAGAAGGTTCCTACTTCTAGAATTGCTGGGCTGTATTGCGGCTGGACTTTCGTATCAACATGTATGAGGCAACTTCCGAAAGCTATTTAGACCCCGCGTACGCCCGCCCTAATCATCCGCCTCCGAGACTGATCTTCTGCCGCCCCTCCATATTGTGACCTACGCGCCCCTCACCTGATCTCCGGCATCATCTCCGCCCGCGCGAGGTTGCCGAACCGGGTCAGCTCGGCCTCGAATTGCAGCTCCACCATGCCGGTCAGGCCGTGGCGCTGTTTGCCGATGATCACCTCGGCGCGGCCGTGGGCGCGCTCCATCTGACCCATCCATTCGATGTGCTCGTCGGCGCCGGGGCGCGGCTCCTTGTTCTTGAGGTAATATTCCTCGCGATAGACGAACATGACGACGTCGGCGTCCCGTTCGATCGAGCCACCGCCCATCAGCGCCGTTCAACCGAGCTCCGGCGTCTGATCTGCGCGCAAGCTTCGAATTTCGTCCAATCGCCCGTCGAGCGCCGCAGTCGCGGTCCGCAAGTCGTATCTCGACTGCAAATTCAGCCAGAATTCGGGGCTGGTTCCAAGGACTTTGGCCAGCCGCAACGCGGTGTCCGCCGTGACGCCTGTTTCCTCGCGCGCTATCCGTTCGACGCGCGTGCGAGGAATGCCGGCGGCCTTCGCGACCTTCCCTGGTGAGAGACCGAGAGGCAAGAGAAATTCCTCGCGCAGCATTTCGCCGGGGTGCATTGGCGGCAAAGTGGCGACGATTTCAAACATGATGCAGAATCCTCAATGATAGTCCACGATCTCGACCTCATGCGGCCCGTCGATCCTCCAAACAAAACAGACGCGATATTGATCGTTGATCCGGATCGCGTACTCGTCCTGCCGATCACCGCCGAGCGCGTGCAGCCGGTTCCCAGGCGGGCTGCGCAGGTCGGTCAAAGTCTCCGCTGCGTTGACCGCTTCGAGTTTCCGACGCGCGATCTTGACGATGTTGCTCGGAAATCCCTTCGGAACGCTGCCGTTGAACACTGCCTCGGTCAGGGCGTTCTTGAAAGATCGTATCATTTATGTATCATCCAATGATACATCCGTCAAGGCGTCGCCCCTCACCGGATCTCCGGCATCATCTCCGCCCGCGCGAGGTTGCCGAACCGGGTCAGCTCGGCCTCGAATTGCAGCTCCACCATGCCGGTCGGGCCGTGGCGCTGTTTGCCGATGATCACTTCGGCGCGACCGTGAGCGCGCTCCATCTGGCCCATCCATTCGATGTGCTCGTCGGTGCCGGGGCGCGGCTCCTTGTTCTTGAGGTAATATTCCTCGCGATAGACGAACATCACGACGTCGGCGTCCTGTTCGATCGAGCCGGATTCGCGCAAGTCCGAGAGCTGCGGGCGCTTGTCGTCGCGCTGCTCGACCTGACGTGACAGCTGCGAAAGGCCGAGGATCGGCACGTTCAGCTCCTTGGCGAGCGCCTTCAGGCCGGTGGTGATTTCGGTCAGCTCCTGCACGCGGTTCTCCGCGCGGGTCTTCGTGCCTGAAAGCAGTTGCAGGTAATCGACGACCAGCACGTCGAGCCCGCGCTGTCGCTTCAATCGCCGAGCGCGCGCGGTCAGCTGCGCGATGGAAATACCGCCGGTCTGGTCGATGTAGAACGGGATCGACTGCATCGCGATCATCGCCTGCGAGACCTGATGGAACTCGTTCTCCGTGATGTCGCCGCGCCGGATCTTGTATGAGGGGACCCCGGACTGCTCGGCGATGATGCGGGTCGCGAGCTGCTCGGACGACATTTCGAGCGAGAAGAAGCCGACGATTCCGCCGTCGAGGGTCTCCGTCGTTCCGTCGGGGCGGAGCTGGCCGCGATAGGCTCGCGCGATGTTGAAGGCGATATTGGTCGCGAGCGCGGTCTTCCCCATGCCGGGGCGCCCGGCGATGATGACGAGGTCGGACGCCTGCAGGCCGCCCAGCTTGTGATCGAGATCGTCGAGGCCGGTCGAGACGCCGCTGAGGTGACCGTCGCGCTCGTAGGCCCTGGCGGCCATGTCGACCGCGATCTTCAGCGCGTCGGAGAATTTCTGGAAGCCGCCGCCGTACTGGCCGCCCTCGGCGATCTGGTAGAGCCGCTTCTCCGCCTCCTCGATCTGGTCGCGCGGGCTGGAATCGACCGGCGCGTCATAGGCGACGTTGACGACGTCCTCGCCGATCTGGATCAATTCGCGGCGGATCGCCAGGTCGTGGATCGCGCGGCCATAGTCTTTGGCGTTGATGATCGTCGTCGCCTCCGCGGCGAGCCGCGCGAGATATTGCTGCACGTTGATCCCACCGAGATCGTGTTCGCCGAGGAACGTCTTCAGGGTGATCGGCGAGGCGAGTTTTCCCGCGCGGATCAGCGAGCCCGCGATCTCGTAGATGCGGCGATGGATTTCCTCCACGAAATGCTCGGTCTTCAGGAAGTCGGAGACGCGGTCCCAGGCGTCGTTGTTGACCAGGATCGCCCCGAGCAGCGCCTGCTCGGCCTCGACGTTGGCGGGAGGCGTGCGATAGGGCGTCCCTTGTGAGTTGGCAGTTGCGGGGAGACGATTCGCGAATAGTTCGACAGTCGCCATGACCTCTGGGCGCCCTTCTGTTGGGAGGTGGGGTGAGAACGCGAAACGCGAACGAACGCCGCTCGCCGAACCCGAGCGGGAGAGCGCTTCTGTCACGAAATGAGCGCTCCCGCGAGTGCGTGGGACGCGGCGCGCGGCTTGTCCCCGCAATCCCAGGCTGGATATATTTATTCGTGAGACTCGGCGGCCTGGGGATTGACTCGGTCTCCCTTCCGCCGCACGCGGCGAAAGGTGGCCGGAAGCGCTGCTCCGCTTCCCCCCGGGTCAAGCCCGGGGGCTTCGCCTCTTCGGGTGACTGCGGTCGGAGCCCGGGGGCAGGCTCTTCTTCCGGAGAAGGGGTTCAGTCAGCTTGCGCGCAGCCGCGCCACCGCGTCCGAATATTCGCGGCCGAGCCGCGCGACGAATTCGGCGACCGGGGTCACGGCCTTGACCGCGCCGATGCCCTGGCCGGAGCCCCAGATGTCGCGCCAGGCCTTCGCCTTTGCGCCACCCGAGCTCTCGAAGTTCATCGTCTTGACGTCGCCCTGGGGCAGGTTGTCGGGGTCGAAGCCGGCGTTGACGATCGAGCGCCGGAGGTAATTGCCGTAGACGCCGGTGAAGAGATTCGAGCCGACGATGTCCGCCGCGCGGCCGTCGACGATCGCCTGCTTATATTCTGGAGCTGCGCGCGCCTCTTCGGTGGCGATGAACGCCGAGCCGATATAGGCGAGGTCGGCGCCCATCGCCTCGGCCGCCAAAATCGCGCCGCCGTTGGCAATGGCGCCGGAGAGCGCGAGCGGCCCGTCGAACCATTCGCGGATTTCCTGCACGAACGCGAACGGCGACAGCGCCCCGGCATGGCCGCCGGCGTCGGCGGCGACCGCGATCAGGCCGTCCGCGCCCTTTTCGATCGCTTTATGCGCGAAGCGGTCGTTGATGACGTCGTGCATCACGGTTCCGCCATAAGAATGGACCGCGACGTTGACGTCCTCGCGCGCGCCCAGCGAAGTGATGACGATGGGCGCCTTCCACTTCACCGTCAGCTCGAGGTCCTGCTCGAGCCGTGCGTTCGACTTGTGGACGATCTGGTTGACCGCGAAGGGCGCGGCGGGACTTTCGGGATGCGCGCGATCATGCGCCGCGAGCGCCTCGGTGATTTCGTGCAACCACTCGTCGAGCTGTTGGATCGGCCGCGCGTTGAGCGAGGGAAACCCGCCGATGATCCCCGCCTTGCACTGCGCGATCACCAGCGCAGGATGCGAAATGATGAACAGCGGCGCGCCGACGGCAGGCAGACGCAGTTTTCCGCGCAACGATCTCGGCAGCGACATGAGGCCCCCTTGGTTTGTTCATATCTAAACTAATTCGGACGGCTCGCAAAGCGCTGCGAGCTGCGGTCCCGGTGTGCGCCGTTCCTGGACACGGATCTCCGACAAGGCGCCGGTTCGTGCATCGACCGAGCATTTCGCCGACTAGAGACATGCCTCGATGTCAGTTTCGGTGAAGTCTTCACCTTTGAAGAGCAGGGGGGCGCGCGTTGCTTTGGCGAGGGCGTACACGGCGCAATCGCAGAAATTGAGTTTCGCCTTCGGATCGACGCCCTTTCCGTAGCGTCGAAAGGCCTAGAGCGCCAGGGCGGCGAGATGGATGTCGTGCGGAATGATTTCTGCCTTGATGAGAGCGAGGAGGTCCTCGAGGTCGTACAGCCCGTTCACGCCACGTCCGGCCTAAAGAACGTGACCGGCTTCCTGATACGCGACGGCGCTGACGAGACGACGATCGGCAGCGACTATGGCTTCGTAAAAGGCCGTGCGTTCCGGCTCGTGATCGAGAATGGCGATGAGCGCTGACGTGTCTATGACGATCATCGCGGCAAGCCGAAATCATCATACCCGATGATTTCGTCGATGGATCTCGGGTCGACAACGGGTCGCGCCGCGCTGCGAACGGCGATGGCCTCCATGCCGGCGATCAATTCGTCTCTGGTCAAATTCTCCGGAGGGGGCGCGACGGGATTCCGCCACGGCGCCACGTCGCCCGTTCGAGAAAGAACTTCGCGTAAAATCTCGTCCGGCGTCCGACCCGTCTGCGCGGCTTTTGCCCTGAGGATTTCCTCCGTCTCGGGAGAGAATGTAATCACCGCGAATTCTCCAGAATTCCCCGGAACATAACAATCAAGCGACAGCAATTCAAGAAGTAGTTGCGGGAGGCCTCGGGGCAGGGCTCCGGCGGCGGCGCGCGGTCGGCGACCACACCTGCATAGCGACGCCTCACGCCGGCGCGGTCAGCCATTCGCACACCCAGGCGCCCTTGCCGGCGCGCGTGAGCAGTCTGGTCAGCCAGGGCATGAGAATGCGGGCCTCGTCGATCAGGTTGAACGGCGGATTGACGATGAGCAGGCCGGCCCGCCGCAGCGGCGACGGCGAGTGCGCGCCCGGCTCGATCGGGCCGACGTCGATTTCGAGGCGAAGGATGTTCGGCGCGCCCAGCGCCGCTACGCCGGAAAGAAACCGCGCATCCTCGGCTTGGTCCTTGATCGGCCGCCAGACGAGATAACTGCCGCGCGGCCATTTCGTCAGCGCGCGCGACAGCGCCGCCTCGACGTGTCTCGCCTCCTCGGGCGCTTCGTAGGGCGGATCGATCAGAACCAGCCCGCGCCGCTCCTTGGGCGGCACATAAGCGTGGAGCGCGATGTAGCCGTCGATGCCGACAATGCTGAGCCTCCTGTCGCGTCCGAGCGCCGCGACCAGGCGCTCACGCTCCTCGTCGTGCGCTTCGCAGAGCGCGATGCGGTCCTGCGGTCGTAGCTGCGCCTGTGCGAGCGCCGGGGAGCCGGGATAGGAGAGGGGCCGGCCGTGCTCCTCGTCGAACGGCCCGATCGCGCTGAGATAGGGCGCCAGCAATTGCGCCACTTCGCCCTGCGGCCGCGCCTTCAACAATCGGGCGACGCCGTCGCGCCATTCGGGCGAGCGCCGGGCCGCCTCGCTGTCGAGGTCATAGCGCCCAGCGCCCGCATGGGTGTCGATGAAACGGAGCGCCGTCTCCTTACGGACGAGATAGGCGAGGAGACGCGTCAGGAAGGCGTGCTTGAAGACGTCGGCGAAATTGCCGGCGTGGAAGGCGTGGCGGTAGTTCATCGGGTTCCGATCTGCCCCTTCTCCCGCGCTTGCGGGAGAAGGTGACGCCGTAGGGCGTCGAGAGACGCCCGTCTTCGACGGGCTATGGCGCCGGATGAGGGCCGTCGCAATTCACACGCCCCTCACCCCAGCCCTCTCCCGCGGGCGGGAGAGGGGTCGAATCCTACCGCAGCGGCGCCACCGAAATGGACGAGGAATGGCAGGTGTGTCCGGAGACCTTCGGGCAGACCACGAAAGCGCTGAGGTCCTTCGAGATGCAGAAGCGCACGTCGACGAGTTCGCCGTTGCTGCAG
>JBAQGU010000810.1:0-2086 GCA_049287975.1 Roseiarcus sp. | reverse complement strand
CCGGCGCGGGCCTGGTCGCCGCGGCGGCTCGCGGGTTGGGCGTCCCCGTGATTCACATCTCGACCGACTACGTCTTCGACGGCGCGCTCGATCGGCCGTATCGGGAAGACGATGCGCCGGCGCCGATCGGTGCCTACGGGCGGTCCAAGCTCGCGGGCGAAATCGCAGTCGCCGCGGCAAATCCGGACCATGTCATCTTGCGCACGGCGTGGGTCTATAGCCCTTTCGGCGCGAATTTCGTCAAGACGATGCTGCGGCTGGGGGAGAACAGCTCGGAAGTCAGCGTCGTCGCGGACCAGCTGGGAGGGCCGACGAGCGCACTCGACATCGCCGACGCCGTTATCGCTGTGGCGCGTCGGATGACGGCTTCCGCGGATCGCGCGGGTTTGTCCGGAGTCTTTCATATGACGGGGCGCGGGGAGGCCACATGGGCCGAATTCGCCGAGGCGATTTTCGCCGAAGCGTCGGCGCACGGCCGCAAGCCGGTCGCGGTGCGCCCGATAACGACAGCAGAATATCCGACGCCGGCGCGCCGCCCGGCCAATTCTCGACTGGACGCTTCCCGCCTTCGGGAGGCATACGGAGTAGAACTCCCGCATTGGCGGGATTCGTTGAAATCTTGTGTCGCCCGTCTCCTGGCGGTTTCATCAGCGTGAGGGGCTCCATGCGCGGAATCATTCTGGCGGGCGGCAGCGGCAGCCGATTGCATCCGATGACCGAGGTCGTCTCGAAGCAATTGCTGCCGATCTACGACAAGCCGATGATCTATTATCCGCTGACGACGCTCATGCTCGCCGGCATCCGCGAAATTCTCGTCATCTCCACGCCGCGGGATCTGCCGCTGTTTCAGCGTCTGCTCGGCGACGGCGCGCGCTGGGGCATCGAACTTTGCTACGCCGAGCAGCCGAGCCCCGACGGCCTCGCGCAAGCCTTCAGGATCGGGGCGGATTTCGTCGCCGGCCGTCGCTCCGCCCTTGTCCTCGGCGACAACCTCTTCTACGGCCATGGGCTCTCCGATATGCTCGTGGGTGCGGCGGCGCGGCGATCGGCGGGCGCCACGGTGTTCGCCTATCACGTGCAGGATCCCGAGCGTTATGGCGTCGTCGCGTTCGACGCCGAGGGGCGCGCCGTCTCGATCCACGAAAAGCCCGCCCGTCCGCTTTCCCATTGGGCGATTACGGGGCTCTATTTCTACGATGAACGGGTTGCCGATTTCGCGGCGAATCTGAAGCCGTCCGCACGCGGCGAGCTGGAGATCACCGATCTCAATCGTCAATATCTCGATCGAGGCGAACTGAACGTCGAAAAAATGGGTCGGGGCTATGCTTGGCTCGACACCGGAACACCCGATTCGTTGCTCGAAGCGGCCGAGTTCATCCGCGCGCTGGAAAGGCGCCAGGGATTCAAGGTCGCCTGCCCCGAGGAAATCGCGTATCGCGTAGGCTGGATTTCTCGCGAGGCGCTCAACGAACTGGCGCACGCCGACAGGAGCAGTTACGGCGCCTATCTCCGGGGCCTAGAGACGCAGTCGTGACGGCGCAGCGGAGCTTTCTCGAAACCAGCCGCGCGATTGCGATGACCACGCTCCTCAAACGCGGGAACAGGAGGAGCCGAGGATTTTCTGGTTTCGTGACTTTTCAGGGCTTTGCGGGGAGGAAAATTTTCCTTTCCCTCCGTCGGCCGCCAATACGCAACGACCATTGCCTCGCCGACGCGGGGAATCTGCAATTGCACTAATGCAACTGGTGGATATGCCTCGCGCTTTTCCAACACGGCGACGATCTGCCGGACGCGCTGGATCCACGGCTTCCGATCCGCCGTTGCGCGCCGCGTTGCGAGGGACAGGCGCCGCCAGCGGCGCGGGCGGCTCTTGGCGGCGGGACTTCTTCGAGGACTTGGCCATTAGGGGTCCTTGGGCGCAAAAGGGCGATGAAAGGACCGTAGCATGAGTTGTGATTTGTAGAAAGAAAATGTCGCGATTTTGAAAACGACAAAAAAGCGGCGGCGCCGCGTCTCTGTCCCCGTTCTTCGCGGGTAGGGAACGGGGTGGGACTCTCCAGAGACGGCTCGCAACACTGCCGCGTCT
>JBAQGU010000809.1:0-2135 GCA_049287975.1 Roseiarcus sp. | reverse complement strand
ATGTTCTCGGCCAGCCCAGGCCCCGCATTGCCGCGAATCACCACCGTCGCGAGCTTGTTCATGCCGGCGCAGTAATAGCCGACATGACCATCTACCTCCACACTGACCGGCGCGTCGATTCCAACGGCCAGGGCATGGCGTCCTCGCGGATTGAGGATGTGCAGGGATTCGTTGGCCCCGGGCCTCAGGCCGTGCAATATCGCGTTGACCTCGCGCCGCGAAGGATGTGAGAGGTCAATGACGATCACGCGGCGTTTTCCCAGAAGTAAGCGATGCGCGGCTCGCTCCCACACTCTGGCGCCATCGATGCCGGGCAAGCCGGCGAGCGCCCGGTATTCCGTGCCAAAGGCGACGTAGCACCCGGTCTCCGCCATCACCGCCGGCTTGCAGGCGTAAGTATCCCGCAGCACGCCGAAACCGCTCTCGGCGCCGACGACAAACGTATAAAAGCCGTCGAGATCGGCGAGCGAGGCTTCCAGCGCTTCGCCGAGACTCGACCCTTGCTTCATGCGCCAGCTCAGATAGCCGGCGGCGACCTCCGTGTCGTTCTCCGTGCGGAACGAGAAACCCTCCCGCCGAAGCCGCCGGCGCAAATCATTGTGGTTGGAAAGCGAGCCATTGTGGACGAGGCATTGATCGGGGCCCGTCGAGAACGGATGGGCGCCGTCGATGGTGACGGCCGATTCCGTCGCCATGCGCGTGTGCCCGACGCCATGGGTGCCGGCCGCCTGGCGAAGCCCAATGCGCGCGGTGACGGCTTCCGGCCGTCCGACGTCCTTATAAAGCTCCATCCGGCGTCCTTCGCCCACCACCACGACATCTGGCCTCTCCCGGCGAAGCCAGTGCACGGCTTTGGCGGCGATCTCCGCCGGAATCAGCAAGAGCGCATGGACGCCGCGGGCTTCCACCGCGACGTCAGCGTCCAGCGCCTCGCCGAGCGCGGCTGCGAGGTCCGGCCCGGTCAAATCTGCCGGCAGGCGGACAGTCAGCTTCCAGCGCCCGGGCGTCTCGCGGCCATAGACTGCGACGCCCGTGCTGTCGGGTCCGCGATCGCCGAGTTCCTCCAGCATGTCCGCCAGCATCGAGCCCAGTTCGGACTCAAGCGCGGGGTCCTTGAGAAACAGACCGACTATTCCGCACATGAACCATCTCCCATCCGTCAACGGCCGAGTTTCGGGAACTCGAATCGCACGCTGGTGTCGATCGGCGATCGACATGCCTGATTGACGCGGAGGTCGCCGCGGATGCTCATCAGCATATAAGCGTCCACCTCGTTGATCGCCCAGGTCTCGATCAACCGGCGGAGCATCGTCCGGATGGCGATGTCCGAGGCCTGCTCGAATGTCGGAGCCGACGCCAGCGTCACCACGAGGCGCTCCGTCTCCAGCCATGGCCAGTCCAACTCGCCGCCTTTGGCCAGCGACAGGCGAAGGCGAACCGTGGCGGCGATCTCGAAGCCGGAGCCCGAAATCTCTCCGTCCCCCATGGTGGCATGAACGTCGCCAACGAAGAACAGAGCGCCGGGCACGCGCACCGGCAGGTGCACTCTGCTGCCGATCGTGATCAGATTGCAGTCGAGATTGCCGCCGTAGTTCCCGACAAAGGCGGTCCCCGGAGGTTCGCCGCTCGGCGCGCAAGCGACGACCCCGATCATCGGCCTGACCGGCAGACGCAGGTCGCCGAAATGCAGCATGCCGTCGACGATCGGGCACAGGCGAGCGATGGGCCGCTCGACCATTTCGGGTATGACGCCAAAGCCCGGTTTGACGAGCGTATAGCCGTGATCGTCCAGATCGATGTCGAGGATATCGACCGTCAACACGTCGCCCGGCTCGGCGCCCTCGATGGCGATCGGTCCCGTCGCTGGATTGGTCCGGGGAAAGCGGTCGCGATAGTCGGGGGCGGTGGCTTCGACGTCCTCCGGGCGTCGGAGCCGGCCGCCGCGGGCATCCAGCGTGTCAATGACGACCTCGGCCGGCGCCGCGAGCGTTAGCCGCGGCCTCAGGCTGGCGTCGATGGCGTAGACGACCTCGTCGGCCGTCAGGCGATATGGCTCCGCTGGCATGAGGCGCCTCCGAAGAAAAGCCGGCGCTGTTGTCCACACATCAACCGCGCATCGCTGCTGGATAATGTGC
>JBAQGU010000808.1:0-2774 GCA_049287975.1 Roseiarcus sp. | reverse complement strand
TCGATTCCGACCTGATGCAAGGCCGGCGGAACGGTCACATAAAATTGCACGGGGCGGAGGGCTTCGAAGGCATGCGCAAGGCCGGGCAGTTGACCGCGCGGGCGCTCGATCTGCTCGTTCCGATGGTTCGGCCCGGCGTCACCACCGCCTCGCTCGATAAATTCATCTTCGAGTTCGGCCGCGACCACGACGCCTACCCCGCCCCGCTCCATTATCGCGGCTACCGAAAGTCGATCTGCACCTCGATCAATCACGTCGTCTGCCACGGCATCCCCGACGAAAAGCCGCTCAGGGACGGCGACATCCTGAATATCGACGTCACTCTCATCCTCGACGGCTGGCACGGCGATTCGAGCCGCATGTATGTCGCGGGCGAGCCGTCGCGGCGCGCGCACCGCCTGATCGAGATCACCTACGAATCGCTGCTGCGCGGCGTCGCCGCGGTCCGGCCGGGCGGGACGACCGGAGACATCGGTCATGCCATTCAGACCTACGCCGAAAGCGAGCGCTGCTCGGTGGTGCGCGACTTCTGCGGCCACGGCACGGGCCGGCTGTTCCATGACGAGCCCAACATCCTGCACGTGGGGCGGCGCGGCGAGGGCGTCCCGTTGCGCCCGGGCATGTTCTTCACCATCGAGCCGATGATCAACCTCGGCGGCCCCGCCGTCAAAGTCCTGTCTGACGGCTGGACGGCGGTCACGCGCGATCGGTCGCTGACCGCCCAGTTCGAGCATACGGTCGGCGTGACCGAGAAGGGCGTCGAAATTTTCACTCTTTCGCCCGCCGGACTCGATCGGCCGCCACTGAAGTCATGAAGACGGACGAAGCTTCCGCCGAGCCGGCGCATTACGTCGGCCATCGCATGCGATTGAAGGCGCGATTTCGCGAGGCCGGCGCAGACGCGCTCGCCGACTACGAACTGCTCGAACTGATCCTGTTTCGCGCGATCCCGCGCGTCGACGTCAAGCCGCTCGCGAAAAAGCTGATCGAGAGGTTCGGGTCTTTCGCCGAGGCGCTCGCGGCGCCGCCGGCGCGATTGGCGGAAATCGGCGGAATGAACGAGGGCGCGGTGACGGAATTCAAGATCGTGGAGGCGAGCGTCAAGCGCTTCACCAAGATCGTGGCGCGCAATCGCCGGTCGATGAGTTCCTGGTCCGAGGTGATCGACTATTGTCGCACCGCGATGGCGTTCGGGGATCGCGAGGAATTCCGAATTCTATTTCTCGACAAGAAAAACGGCCTCATCGCCGACGAGTCGCAGGGCCACGGCACGATCGACCATACCCCCGTCTACCCCCGCGAAGTCGTCAAGCGCGCGCTCGAGCTCGCCGCGACCGCCATCGTTCTGGTGCATAACCACCCCTCGGGCGACCCGACGCCATCCACGCAGGACGTGAAGATGACGCTCGAGATCATCTCGATCGCCGCTCCGCTGGGGGTGAAGATCCACGACCACATCATCGTGGGCCGGCAGGGCCACGCTTCGCTGAAAGGGATGCGGCTGATATAGGCGCGCCCAGTGATTTGGGAGTTCGCAAGACCCGTAGCGCTTCGGCGATGGACCGATACCAACCTGCAATGCCGATTTATCGGAGGCGACGAGAGCTTTGAGGCGGCGCGCGCCGCGATCGATCATAAAGTCTTTCTCGTTTCTCCGGTACATCGCTCCGCCAACTTTGCCGAACTCCTCGGGCCCGTTTTATCGCTCGACGCGATGGAGTTGCCACGGCTCAATATCGGTCAGACGCGTCAAAACAAGCCTCCGCCGTCATCGGAGACGCTGGCCAAGATCGCGGATATGGTTCCGAATGATCGGCGTCTCTTCGAGTATGTATGCCGACAGTTCGATCATGTTTACGGCAGCGCCACAACGTCGAAACGGCCTCCAGCTTCCGCCCCGCCCCGCGGGCGCGCCAACTGAAGCAAGCACAGCGGCCTATAGTCAAAGACATCTGACGAGCATCGCATGAGATGATGACGGTGTTCGTAACCGAATTACGGAGGCGCTTTGAAAGTGGCGTCATTCAAAATGAGGTTCTTCAACATTCTGTCATTCCCGCGAAAGCGGGAATCCAGAGCCCCGGCAGCGCGGCCAAGTCTGGATGCCCGCTTTCGCGGGCATGACACTGACGTTCTTCTGAATCATCCCCTCATTTTCAACGACTCACGCGACTAGGATCCATCGCGCGAATGGCGTCTTCGGTTGCCAAATCCGCTGGAATGCGACATTGAGGGCGAAGCCTCCGACCGGCGGACGTCGGCCGATCGCTGACCAAAGCGGAAAATGATGTCGGTTCAGATCGACCACTCGGGCACGGCTAGCATCTGCCGAGGCTGCTGGGATCAGATGCATATGCCGATCCCTATCCGGGGTCCGCTCGCCATCCCATTCCGCGTGTTCGGCATCACGCGGAGCAAGATGAACCCGAACATCTGCACGATCTGTGAACGTTCCTTCCGATACGTCAAGAAGCAGCAGCACATTTCCACCACCGCTACCATTCTGTTCGCCGACATCCGCGGTTATACCAACCTCTCCGAGCGGATGGACCCGATCGCAATGAGCGAAATCGTCAGCGTCTTCCAGGATCAATGCGCCCGGGCGATCTGGGCCCGAGACGGAATCGTCAACAAGCAGATGGGCGACGGCCTGATGGCGATCTTCAACTTTCCGATCAAGATCGAGCGCCATGCCGAAGCCGCAGTGAGGGCGGCCCTCGAAATCCAGCAGCGTTGCGGCGCGGCGCTCGCTGAGCTGGCGGCGAGTCGCGGCG
>JBAQGU010000807.1:0-7301 GCA_049287975.1 Roseiarcus sp. | reverse complement strand
CGCCGACAGATGTTCCGGCCCGAACGCGTGGGGCAACAATTCGCCCAACGTGAAGCTCGCGCGCACGCCCTCGGGTCCGGCGACATGGATGGGCGCGCCCGCGTCGGCGAATTCGCGGATCCGCTGCCGGCAACCGCCGCAGGGCGTGCAGAGCCCGTCGCCGTCGCCGACGACGAGAATTTCCGCGATGCGACGTTCGCCCGCCAGCGCCATGGCGCCGATCGCGCCCGCTTCCGCGCACGCGCCTTGCGGGTAGGCGGCGTTCTCGACGTTGCAGCCGGAATAGATCGCGCCGCTCGGCGTGCGTATCGCGGCGCCGACATGGAAGCGCGAATATGGGGCGTAGGCCTTGCCCTGCGCCGCTCTGGCTGCGTCGAACAGCGCGGCGAACGCGCTATCGCTCTTTGACATAGGGAACGCCCGAAGCCTTTGGCGGGATCGCCTTGCCGATGAAGCCGGCAAGCAGCACGACTGTCAAGATGTAAGGCAGCGACTGGATCGCCTGCACCGGAACCGCCCCTATCAACGGCAGCTCTACACCCTGCAAGCGGGTAGACAGCGCGTCGAGGAAGCCGAACAGCAGGCAGGTCGCGAGCGCCGGCCAGGGCCGCCATTTCGCGAACACCAGCGCCGCGAGCGCGATGAAGCCCTTGCCGGCGCTCATGTGCGGCTGGAAATAGGCGGCCTGCGCGAGCGAGAGATAGACGCCGGAAAGACCCACCAGCACGCCGCAGATGATCACTGCGCTGTAGCGCAATCCGCGCACGGAAATGCCCGCCGTATCGACCGCCGCCGGATTCTCGCCGACCGCTCGCAGGCGGAGGCCGAAGCGGGTGCTGTAGAGCGCCCAATAGGTGAGCGGGACCATCGCGAAGGCGGCGTAAGTGATGATGTCGTGGCCGGAGATCAAATGGCGGTAGATCGATCCGAGGATCGGCACGCCGTCAAGATTGTCGACAAAGGGGAGGTTTATCGCGTTGAACAGCGCCGTTTCAGGCACCTCCGGAGTGCGCCCGCCCTGCGACCAGATCGCGTTGCCGATCAGCGCGGTCAGGCCATCCGCGACCATGTTGATCGCGGTGCCCGAGACGATCTGGTTGGCGCGCTGATCGATCGAGGCGTAGCCATGGACGAGGGAGACGACGACCGTCACGGCGACGCCCCCCAGCAGCCCCAGCCAGGCGCTACCGGTAAATAGCGCGAACGCTGCGCCCGCAAACGCGCCGGAGAGCATCTTG
The DNA here is from genome assembly GCA_049287975.1 of Roseiarcus sp. Classification (GTDB taxonomy): domain Bacteria; phylum Pseudomonadota; class Alphaproteobacteria; order Rhizobiales; family Beijerinckiaceae; genus Roseiarcus. Next base: position 6,063 of record JBAQGU010000807.1, on the reverse strand, counting down.
CCCTCGAGGCCGATATCGACGACGCCCGAGCGTTCGGACCAGAGGCCCGCCAGACAGGCCAGGATCAACGGCACCCCCAGCCGGATGCCGGACCCGAAGATTTGGATGAAGGTGTCGAACATCTCCATCGCCAAGGCCCTCAGATCGGCGGTTGGGTCGTGCGGCGCGCCAGCAGCACCGCGACCGGCCGACGAAACATGTGCTCGAGCGCGCCGGCGAACAGCACGACGAGGCCTTGAATGACGATGATCATGTCCCGGCTGATCTTCGGCTTGTCGAACGCGAGCTCGGCGCCGCCTTGATAGAGCACGCCGAACAGAATCGCGGCGAGAATGATCCCCACCGGATGCGCGCGCCCCATCAGCGCAACGGCGATGCCGACGAAACCGAATCCGGCGGTATATTCGAGGATCAGCCGATGTTCCTCGCCTAGGATCACGTTGACCGCGAGGCCGCCCGCGAGGGCGCCCGAGAGCAAGGTCGTGATTATCGTGATCCGCGCGGGGGAAATGCCGCCGTAGACCGCCGCGGTGGCGTTCACCCCGACGGTACGGATTTCATAGCCCAGCCGCGTGCGCCAAATCAGCGCCCAAACGCCCAGCGCGGCGGCGAGCGCCAGCAGGAACGACAGGTTGAACGGCGTCACCGGCCACACGATTCCGAGTGGCTTCAGGACTTCGTGAAATTGCGGCACGATGCCGCCGGGCGGAAACTGACGCGTCTCCGCGTTCATCTGGCCCGGCGTGCGCAGCACGTCGACCAGCAGATAACCCATCAGCGCCGAGGCGATGTAATTGAACATGATCGTCGTGATGACGATATGGCTGTCGCGCTTGGCCTGGAGATAGCCGGGGATGGCGGCGAAGGCGGCGCCGAACAGCGCCGCCGCAGCGATCGCGACGATCACGAGGCTGTAGCCGGGCAGGAAGCCGAGATAGAGCGAGGCCAGAGCGGCGCCGAGCCCCGCGACATAGGCCTGGCCCTCGACGCCGATGTTGAACAGGCCGGCATGGAAACAGATCGCGACCGCGAGGCCAGTGAAGATGAAGCTGGTGGCGTAATAGAGCGTGAAGCCGAGTCCCTCGAGATCCCCGACCGCGCCCGCGATCAAGATCTGGACGGCTTCGAGTGGATTTTCGCCGATCGCCAGCACGACGAGGCCGGAAATGAAGAAGGCCGCCGCGACGTTGAGCAACGGGATCAGCGCGACGTCGGCCCAGGCGGGCAACGAACGGTGGGGCGCGCTCATGGCGCCGGCCCGCCGCGCGGGCGTTCCCTCCCCCCTTGTGGGGGAGGGTTAGGGAGGGGGGTCGCGCCGCCGTCGAAAGTCTCGGCTTCGACAGGCGGGCGCAAGGCGATGAGCTTCAGTCGGACGGTTTCCAGTACGCCATCCAAATTGTGGTAGACTTCGTCGTTCGTGAAACGCAGGATTACATATCCTTGCGTGCGCACCGCCGCATCGCGCGTTGCGTCGCGAGCAATTTCCGCATCTGTCGAGTGCGTCGCGCCATCGACCTCGACGACGAGCTGCGCCTTGTAGCATGCGAAATCGACGATGAAGCCGCTCAGCACGACTTGGCGTCGAAACTTGCATCCCTCGACTTGCTCGCGCCGGAGTCTTTGCCAGAGGCGGCGCTCCGCATTGGTGGCGTCCTTTCTCAACTTGCGCGCGATCGTCGTCAACCTGTCAGGCACGACCCGCTCCTTCCCCTAGCCCGCTCGACGCGCCTGTATGTCCCTCCCCCCTTGTGGGAGAGGGCCGGGGAGGGGCCCATGCGGCCGTCGAGGGAGCGCGGCTTCCCGCCCCTTGCAATCACGGCGCGCCCCCCCCCACCCCGACCCTCCCCCACGAGGGGGGAGGGGGAAGAGTCGCGGCTCGTCTCTTTGCGCTGACAACGCTCATGCCGCGCGCTCGCTGACGCCGGCCATCAGCAGGCCGAGGTCCTGGGCGTTGGTCGCCTCCGGGCGCCGCTCTCCGGTGATGCGGCCAGCGCAGAGCACGAGGATTCGGTCGGACAGCGCGAAAATCTCGTCGAGCTCGACGGAAACCAGCAGCACCGCCTTGCCCGCGTCGCGCAGCGCGACGATGCGTTTGTGGATGAATTCTATCGCGCCGATATCGACCCCGCGCGTCGGCTGTCCCACCAGGATGACGGCGGGATTGCGGTCGATCTCGCGCGCGAGCACGATCTTCTGCTGGTTGCCGCCGGAGAAATTGGCGGTCTTGAGCAGCGGCGCGCGCGGGCGGATGTCGTAGGACTCCATCTTCGCCGCCTCGTCCGCGACGATCGCCCTTCGGTCGAACAGCACGCCCTTTCCATAGACCGGCTCCTCATGAAAGCCGAGCATCGCGCTCTCGCAGGCCTCGAACGGCATCACGAGGCCCATGCGATGGCGATCCTCGGGCACGTGTCCGACGCCGAGCGCGCGCATCCCCTTGGGATTGGCTTTCATTGCGATCGGGACCGCGCCATTCACGAGAATCTCGCCGGCCGCGGGTGGACGGATGCCCGAAAGCGCCTCCAGCAGTTCGGACTGGCCATTGCCGGCGACGCCGGCGATGCCGACGATCTCGCCCTGGCGCAGCACGAACGAGACGTCCGCGACGCGGGTCACGCCACGATCGTCGCGCACGGTCAACCCTCGCGCCTCCAAGACGATCTTGCCGGGATGCGCGGCGCCCTTTTCGACCTTGAGAATGACCTTGCGGCCGACCATCGCGTCGGCGAGTTCGGGCGGAGAGGTCGCGGCGGTCTCGAAAGTCGCGACCATCTCGCCGCGCCGCATCACCGAGACGCGATCCGTCAGGCTCATGATCTCGCGCAGCTTGTGGGTGATGAAGATGATCGTCTTGTTCTGCGATTTCAGCACCCGCAACATTGCGAACAGCTGGTCCGCTTCGGACGGCGTGAGCACCGCGGTCGGCTCGTCGAGCACGAGGATTTCCGCGCCGCGCACGAGCGCCTTGAGGATTTCCACGCGCTGCTGCAGCCCGACCGACAGTTCGCCCACGGTCGCGTCGGGATCGACCTCGAGCGCGTATTCCTTCTCGAGATGTGCGAGTTTCGTGCGTATCGCCGCCGCGCCGCCGGCCAGCAAAGCGCCGCCCTCGGCGCCGAGCATGACATTTTCGAGGACGCTGAGCGGGGGCACCAGCATGAAATGCTGGTGCACCATGCCGATGCCGTGGCTGATCGCTTCCTTCGAGGAGCGGATGCGCACGGCTTCGCCGTTGACGTGTATCTCCCCGGCATCCGCTTCGTAGAAGCCGTACAGGATCGACATCAAAGTCGATTTTCCGGCGCCGTTCTCGCCGACGATGCCGTGAATGATTCCGCGTTCGACGACGAGATTGACGTTCTTGTTGGCGCGGACGGGGCCGAAGCTCTTGTCGATGCCGATCAACTCGATCGCGGGAGCGGGAGCGGGAGCGGATGGGCCGGCTCGAGTTGTCACGCGCAGGCCCCCCAGCGACGACATGTGTACGAAGCAGAGCAATCCTTACAGTTTCCGCGCAAACCGCAAGAAGGCCTCGCCTGCCCCGCCCTCCCTCACAGTCACGCCCTGGATCTCGAGGGCGTGGATGGCCGAGACAAGCTGGCCATGACGTTGCCTAAAAGCCCAACCTCAATCCGGGCACTTGCTGTCGGACGTGTAGTCATGCACCTGGATCTTGCCTGAGATGATGTCGGCCTTGGCGGCGTCGGCCGCGGCCTTGGCTTCCGGTGTCAGCACGCTCTTGTTCCATTCGTCGACCGCGTAGTCGACGCCGCCTTCTTTGAGGCCGAGCGCCTGGATGCCGGGTTTCCAGGTCCCGTACTTGGCGTCCATGAACGACTTGTAAGTCGCGACGTCGACATGCTTCAGCATCGAGGTCAGAACCTTGCCAGGAAAGAGATTGTCTTGATCCGAATCGACGCCGATGCCGAGCTTGCCGGCGTCCGCGGCGGCTTTCAACACGCCCTGTCCCGTTGCGCCCGCCGCCGCATAGACAATGTCCGCGCCCCGATCGATCTGCGACTTCGCGAGTTCTCCGCCCTTCACCGGGTCGTTCCAGGCATGAAAGTCTGTTCCCGTCATATTTGCGAACACGTCGTCCTTGGCGTTCACATATTTGACGCCTTGAGCGTAACCGCAGCCGAATTTGGAGATCAACGGGATATCCATGCCACCGACGAAGCCGACTTTGCCGGTCTTCGAAGTCTTGGCGGCGATCACCCCTACCAGAAAGGAGCCCTCATGCTCCTTGAACACGATAGACTGTACGTTCGGCTTGTTCACCACCATGTCGATGATGCCGAATTTGGTTTCGGGGAATTCGCCGGCGACCTTGTCGAGCGCCGTGGCCCAGGCGAAGCCGACGGTCATGATCGGCGAGAAGCCGTCCTTCGCGAATTTGCGGAGCACCTGCTCGCGCTGCGCGTCGCTCTGGATTTCGATGTCGCGGAAGTCGACGCCGGACTCTTTTTTGAACTTCGTGGCGCCATTGAAGACGCCTTCGTTGAAGGATTTGTCGAACTTGCCGCCGAGATCGTAGACCACGGCCGGCTTGATGTCGGCCGCGAAGGCGACGGTCGTGGCCAGCAGCGCCGCGGCGAAGGCTGACGAAAGAAGCGTGAATTTGCGACCGGTCATGCAAAACTCCCTCGTGGACACGTTACCGCCGGATTGCCCGACGCTCTTCCAGGCCGCGAGCGCGGCGAGATTCTGGCTCGTCAAGATTTCTTGACCGAATGGTCAGTCCATACTGCCGACGACCGGGATAGAGTCAAGCCGCGCAACCCGCGGAAATGGCGCATTTCCAGCCGCTTCAGTCGAAAAGGACCGAGACGCTCTCTTCCTTGGCGATTCGGGCGATCGCCTCGCCGATCAGCGTCGCGATCGACATGACGCGAATGTTGCGCGCCACGCGAACCGGCTCGGCTGGGGCGATCGAGTCCGTGATCACCAGTTCCTTGAGCCTCGAGCCGGAGATCCGCGCGACCGCGCCGCCCGAGAGCACGCCGTGGGTGATGTAGGCGGAGACGCTCGCGGCGCCTTGTGCGAGCAGGGCTTCGGCCGCGTTGCACAAGGTGCCGCCGGAATCGACGATGTCGTCGATCAGCACGCAATGGCGTCCCCCGACATCGCCGATGATGTTCATCACTTCGGATTCGCCCGCCCGCTCGCGCCGCTTGTCGACGATGGCGAGCGGAGCATCGAGCCGCTTGGCCAGCGCGCGGGCGCGCACGACGCCGCCGACGTCGGGCGAAACGACCATGACGCTGGAGGTCGGCCCCCGCTCCTTGATGTCGCGCACCATCGTCGGGGCCGCGAACAGATTGTCGGTTGGAATGTCGAAAAAACCTTGTATCTGCCCGGCGTGCAGATCGACCGTGAGAACGCGGTCGGCGCCTGCCCGAGTGATCAGATTGGCGACCAGCTTGGCGGAGATCGGCGAGCGCGGACCCATCTTCCGGTCTTGTCGGGCGTAGCCGAAATACGGGATGACGGCGGTGATGCGCTGCGCCGACGCGCGGCGAAGCGCGTCGATCATGATCAGCAGCTCCATCAGATTGTCGTTCGTCGGATAGGATGTCGATTGAATGATGAAAGTGTCGCGCCCGCGCACGTTCTCGAGGACCTCGACGAAGATTTCGAGGTCGGCGAAGCGGCGGACGCTACAGCGGGTCAGCGGCTCGCCGACATGGGCGGCGATCGCCTCGGCCAGCGGCGCGTTCGAATTGCCGGCCAGGATCTTCATCTTGCCTTGCATTACGTCGGCTCCGAACGCGCGGGAACGCGGCGGGTCATAGCAGCGCCGCGGAGCAGGAACAATACGACGCTTCGATGACGCACCCGCCGCAGCCTACGCAAGTTCCGGACCGCGGGAGCGGGGCTTCAGCCCCTCACTGGACCGCCGTATAGCCCATCGCCGTTGCGGTCGGGGCGGGCTCGCTGGCGCCGCCGGCGACCGCAGGAATCGGCTTCGCGTCCGGCGTGTTGGAGAGGAACGCCGCGAGACCGTCGGCGCTCTTGGCGGCGACGCTGGTCAGCGCCGCCTCGCCCGCGATCGCCCAGGGA
>JBAQGU010000806.1:0-5065 GCA_049287975.1 Roseiarcus sp. | reverse complement strand
GGAATCCCTTGCACCCATCGACGGTCATCCCAAAACGTGAAGCCGGGGAGCGCCGGGCGTCGCGAGTGTTCTAGTCTTCCAGGCTGGTGGTTTCCATCGCTTCGCGCAGGGACCTCCAACGGCGCGTCGCTTCGTTGGCGCCGAGCAGCGCCAGCGCCAGGAGAAACGGAACGAGATAGTAAATGACGCGAAACATCAACAGCGACGCCAGCAACTGGTCGCCCGATCCGCCGACGCCCTTGAGCATCGTCGCCTCGAAAACGCCTAGACCGCCGGGCGCATGGCTGGCGATTCCGAGCATCGCCGCGAAGGAGTAGAGCGCGCAAAAGGCGACGTAGCCGATGGAATCTCCCTTCGGCAGCAGCACATAGAGCGCGCCGGCGGCCGCGCCGATGTCGATGACCCCGAGTGCCGTCTGGCCAAGCGTCAATATCGGGCCGGGCATTCTGAAATTGAGGAACACCGCCTTCCCGCGCCTGCGCATGAAAACCAACATCACGAAATAGCCGAGCAATACCGCGAAGAGGGCGAGACCGATCGCCTGATTCGCCCAGTCTGCGAGACGATTGATTTCGGCGATCGAATCGGTATCGGCAACGAAGCCGATGGCGAGCACGAAGCCCATTCCCAGCCAAAAGGTGATGCCCGCGACCACGGTGAGGCTCGCAACTTTTCCGGCGGAGAGGCCGGCCGGGCCGTAGAGCCAGAAGCGCACCGCCCCTCCGGTGACGAGCGGGAAGCCCAGGGTGAACGAGATCGCATAGCTCGTGAACGAGGCGAGCGCCGTCAGCCGGTAGGGAACCTTGGCGCCGATATGGCGCAACGCGAGCCCGTCGTAGCCCGTCAGCGCGAGATAGCTGACCGCGACGAGCCCGAACGCCATCGCGATTTGATCCCTGCCCGTGGCCGCGAATGCCGCCTCGAATTTGCGGGGGTCGATCCCGATCAGCGTGCGGCCGAAGATGAAGGTCGAAACCGAGATGATCAGGATGCTGAACGCCACCCCGAGTCGGTGCAGCAGAACGCGGTGCGCTCCAAAAATGATGGCCCAGCGATGGACTCGGCTCGACAATTCCTCCTTTTCGGGCAGGCGTGGATCGGGCAGGCGTCGTTCTTTCAGTTTCGCCATGCCCCAGCAGGTTCCTCTGTCCGCGGGTGGCCTATAGAGCCCAGGGTCGCCAGCGGCAAGCCGGCGGAAGGCCGATAGCGGCAGCCTTGGCGCCTGCGAGCTTTCCGCACGGGGATATGCACTGAAAAGGGTCGGCCGCGGCCATCCGCCTCGCGCCCGTCCGCGAAGCGGCGTCAGAGTTCACCGCGCTGCCTGCCGCCGCCGGGCCCGTTCGAGAGCCGTTCGCTGGCGAGTGCGAACGAACGACGTCTGATCCTGGACGGATCGCCGCGCAGCACGTCCACGTTCGCATCGCCGTTCACACCCTGGATCCTGATGTCGAAGGTCTGGTCGCCGACGCGAAGGTCCCGCAGCGTCAGGTCAGGAAGCCACGGCGGCAGCCACGGATCAAGATAGAGCACGCCTTCGTCGCCCCGCGGCTGGAACCCGATGATCGACTGCAGCAGCGCGAAGACGCTTCCCGCCGCCCAGGCCTGCGGAACGTTGGCGCCGGGATATTGCACGGGAAAACTCGCGCCCTCGCGGGAGAGCCCGGCATAAAGCTCGGGCATCTGATGCAAGATGAAATAACTGTTCGCCTCGCTGATGTCGCGCGCGATGCGCGCCGCCTCCGCGTGGAATCCGTAGCGCTTGAAGCCGACGGCGATGAGGCCGTTGTCGTGCGGCCAGACCGACCCGTTCTGATAGGAATGCGGGTTGAACGACGGGTGGTCGGCCGAGAGCGTGCGGATGCCCCATCCGGACCACATGTCCGGCCGCATCAGCCGTTCGACGACGCGCGCCGCCTTCGCCTTGGGCACGATGCCGCTCCAGAGCAGATGGCCGGGATTCGAAGCGACCGTCAGGATTTTCTTTTTCTCGCCGTCCAGGCAGTAGGCGTAGAAGCCGCCCTCTTCGTCCCAGAAGGCCCCGTCGAAGCGTCTCTGCAACTCCGTGGCCTTGTCATGCAAACGGCTCGCTTTCTCATCGAAGCCGAGATGATCGTAGATCTGGGCCATCCGCCGCCAGGCGTCGAAGACATAGCCTTGAAGCTCGCAGAGCGCCTTGGGTCCGCGCACGGGCGCGCCGTCGACGTCCATCACCGCCTCGCCGGCATCCTTCCAGCCTTGATTCTCGTAGCCGACCGGGGAGCGGGTCTGGTACTCCTGGAACCCATCGCCGTCTCGATCTCCGTAATCGTCGATCCAGGCGAGGCAGCGTTCCGCCGTGGCGAGATGCCGCTCGAGCAGCCCGCGGTCCCCCGTCGACCGCCACGCGAGGTGCAGGGTAACGATATAGAGCGGCGTCGCGTCCGCAGTTCCATAGTACGGCGTGTGCGGCACTTTCTTGAGGAAAGCCAGCTCGCCGTACCGCATCTCATGGGGGATCTTGCCGGGTTCGGCGTCGCGGTAGTCGTCCCGTTCGGTCGCCTGCAGTTCCCCGAGGATCTCGAGCGCGCCGCGCGCAAAGGCGGGATAGACCAGCGAAGTCTGCATCGCCGTGATCAGGCTGTCGCGTCCAAACAACGCGACGAACCAGGGGACGCCCGCCGCCGGCACGAAGCGCAGATGGTCCGTGCCCTCGATCGGAAGCCGGAGCGAGGCGAGATCGTCGATGCTCTGCGAATAGAACCGGTAGAACTCCTCGTTGCTGGTCGTAAGCTTCAGGACGGCAGCCCGCCAATCCACGAGATACTGCCCGAGGCGGGTGGCGTCCCCGTGGGCGTAGCAATCTTTCGGCGGCTCGAAGCGGCGCTCGCCGTCGACCAGCGCATACTCGAGGCAAGTGTGCCAACTGCGACCGCGTTCGATCTCGACTTCGAACGTGAGCCGGCCGTTGGCGTAGCTGTACGGGCTGTCCGATCGCGGCGCCCTGACGACGATCTCGCGATGGAAAGCTCCATTGGCGTAGGCGGTGCGCAGCGTTCCCGAAGCGCCGTCCCACTCGGTCACGACGCGGCCACGGCGCACGATGCGTCCGGCCTTGACTTCGAACAAATCCGCGAAATCGCTGCGGATCACGATCTCCAGATTGAACCGCACTTTCCGTGCGCCGTAGTTCGCGATGTCGATGTCTTCGTGCAGGCCGGCATCTATCGAGCGGCTCAACGTCACGCCCAACACGCCGGGCGGAATCGTTCCGTCCTCGGTTTCCACCTCGTTGTTGGTGAGCATCGACCGCGACGCGTAGTAGTAGACGGATCCCGCATTCAGCAATTTAAACGGCACGCCGTTCGCCGTCATGTCGTAGACGCTCATGATGCGGGTGTCGAAGAAGAACAGCCCTTTGTCCGTACCGTCGTGAATCTGGCCGTCGGGCTCGCAGGCGAGCACCGTATGGCCCTGATTGACGGTGAGCAGGGGTGGACCGATGGTTATTTCGAGCCTCATGACGGGTTTATCCTTCCCTGAACGGCGATCCCGCGCCGGAGCGTCGCCGGCCTCGCGGCGACCCGACGAGCCATACCTCTTAGCGGCAAAATTGAACAACAATTGGACGGCCTGCCGAGTAACGTCCGTAATCCGCGTAGCGTTTCATCCGCCCTGAGCGGGTCGGCCGGGTCGGGGCCGGCCAGCGATCCTGCAAGTCGTGTCCTCGCGCCCCGGCCGATCCGGCTGGGAAAGCCGGTCTTGACGGGCGCGACCGGATGCCGCATTTCAGCCGCCGAGAGTTCGACGAGCCTCGACGCCGCGGCGTGGGGACAGATCGATCGTTACAGGGGAGCCGACGCATGGCGGGCAAGGTCAAGGGACCGGCGATATTCCTCGCGCAATTCGCTGGCGATTCGCCGCCGTTCAATTCGTTCGACGCGATCTGCGGATGGGCGGCGTCGCTCGGCTACAAGGGCGTGCAGATTCCGACCTGGGACGGCAGGCTCATCGATCTGACCAAGGCGGCGGCGTCGAAGACCTATTGCGACGAGCTGAAGGGAACGGCGGCGGCGCACGGGCTCGAAATCACCGAACTCTCGACGCATTTGCAGGGCCAGCTCGTCGCGGTCAATCCAGTCTACGATGATGCGTTCGACGTCTTCGCGCCGAAAGAGACGCACGGGCGCCCGGCCGAGCGTCAGGCCTGGGCGGTCGAGCAATTGATGATGGCCGCGAACGCCTCGCGTCATCTCGGCCTGGGCGCGCATGCCACGTTCTCCGGAGCGCTGGCCTGGCCGTTCGTCTATCCCTGGCCGCAGCGCGCCCCGGGCCTGATCGAGACCGCGTTCGCGGAACTGGCCAAGCGCTGGAAGCCGATCCTCGATGCGTTCGACGACGCCGGCGTCGACGTCGCCTATGAAATTCACCCCGGCGAGGACATTTTCGACGGCACGACGTTCGAGCGGTTCCTGGAGGCGCTGCACGGCCACAAGCGCTGCAACATCCTCTATGATCCCTCGCATTACGTGCTGCAGCAGCTCGACTATCTCGCCTTCATCGATATCTATTACGAGCGCATCAAGGCGTTTCACGTCAAGGACGCCGAGTTCAATCCGACCGGGCGGCAGGGGGTCTATTCAGGCTATGCGCCCTGGGTGGAGCGCGCTGGCCGGTTCCGTTCGCTCGGCGACGGGCAGGTCGATTTTGGCGGCATCTTTTCCAAGCTGGCGCAACACGGCTATTCCTCCTGGGCGGTGCTCGAGTGGGAATGCTGCCTGAAGCACCCCGAGGATGGCGCGCGTGAAGGGTCGGAGTTCATCAGGCAGCACATGATCCGTATCACCGAGAAGGCGTTCGACGACTTCGCCGGCGGGAGCGTCGACAAGCAGCAGATCGCACGCGCGCTCGGCCTGCGCTGAAGGGAAACGAAAATGGCGATCGAAGGACGCAGCGACGCCGCCGGCGGCGGCAAGATCCGGCTCGGCATGGTCGGCGGCGGCGAGGGCGCCTTCATCGGCGCCGTGCATCGGCTCGCCGCGCGCATGGACGGCCATTATGAGCTCGTCGCCGGCGCACTGTCCGCGAC
>JBAQGU010000805.1:0-2673 GCA_049287975.1 Roseiarcus sp. | reverse complement strand
CCCTCGGCCAGCGGCGGAACCAGCGACGGGTCGACGCCGCTCGCCGCGAGCGCGGGCCCCGACCACCGCCGCGCCGCCTCGTCGAGCCACCAGGTTCCCGCCGCGTCGCTCATATCGGAGCGCTTTTCGCCGGTCAGCGTGAGACGCAGGTAGTCCTTGGGTAGCATTACGCTGGCGACGCGCGCCCGGACTTCGGGCTCATGCCGCGCGAGCCACATCAGCTTGGGGGCGGTAAAGCCGGCCATCGGCTTCACGCCGACAACTTTAGCGAGCTCTGGATGTTGTTCGTCGAGCTCCCCCGCCTCGAGATGAGCGCGCGTATCGTTGTGGAGTATCGCCGGCCGCACCGGCCGATCGTCGCGGCCGAGCAGGACGGCGCTGTGCATCTGGCCGGAAAAGCCGATCCCGCGCAGCCCGGCCATCGCCGGGGCCGCCTGCGTTCCGAGATCGCAGATCGCGGCGAACAACGCCTCGCGCCAGACCTCGGGGGCTTGTTCCGACCAGAGCGGGCGCGGATGATCGGGACGGTACGCGCGCTCGCTGGCGGCGACCACGCGCTCGCTCTCGTCGACCACCACCGCCTTGACGGCCGAAGTGCCGCAATCCACGCCGAGATAGTTCATTCAGCACTGGTCGCGGTGAATCTCTTTTCCGGCAAGAGCGAGAGCGTCACGCCGCCGATCGAGCCGCTGCGATCATCCAAGCGGGTGGCGTCCTTTTCGCGCCGCCTTTGTGAACATAGTCGCGAACGCCGCGCTCGAGAATGTAACGCAAGCCGCTCAGGATCGGCTGGTCCGAGCCGTGGGTTGCGGCGACGACGCTCTGCAATTCCACTTCATCGGCCTTATCGGCGAATTCCCGAACCAGACGTGCGGCCAAGACGCCGCTAGGCAGCTCGCGTCGGGTGGCCTCGGCGACGAATTCGCGCGCGAAATCCCCCCCGATCGACTTTACCGCAGCCCGCGCCACCTCTGTGTTGGAACATGTGTGAACAATCTCACGATAGATCATCACGCTTCCTCCTTGCCCCGACATTGGAAAGAGTCGTAACGATCGAAAAAGTCCGAGTTGTGGCGATGAATGGAAAATGAACAGGTGATATGGCGTCTAAAATTTTAACGGGCGGCATCTCGCCCCGTTTTCGGGCCGCCAGGATACAAATTATTCGAATTTTCAGTCTTCCGCCATAGCCGCCATGACGCGTTGCTCGAGCGCGGATCCCGATAAGATTTGCCGCTGGGTTTCTCAATTGTCGACAGAAACACGCGATGTTGAATAAAATGTCTGGGCATACGCAGAATGTCAAACGCAAACGCTGCCGACAAGACTGCGCGTTTTCAGTTCACTAGAACGATCGGTTGACGAATGTCCGAGCCGACACTTCGTTTCATCGAGGCCAACGGCATACGCATGCGCGTGGCGGAACAGGGTGCGGGACCGGTGGTTCTGCTTTGCCACGGCTTTCCAGAATCCTGGTATTCGTGGCGCCATCAACTGAAGGCTCTCGCGGACGCCGGATACCGCGCGGTCGCCCCGGATATGCGAGGCTACGGCCAAACCGATCGACCCGACGAAATCGAAAGATACACGCTGCTTCATCTGGTCGGCGACATGGTCGGCTTGCTCGACGCGCTCGCCGTCGAAACGGCGGTCATCGCGGGTCACGATTGGGGGGCTCCCGTCGCCTGGCACGCCGCGTTGCTGCGGCCCGACCGTTTTCGCGGCGTAATCGGTCTCAGCGTACCGTTTCGACCTCGGGGACCCGCGCCCCCGACGAGCGTCATGCCCAAAACCGACGACGCGGTCTTTTATCAGATCTACTTCCAGAACCCTGGCGTCGCCGAAGCCGAACTCGATCGGGACCCGCGCCTCACGATCCGCAGGCTGCTCTATACGGCCTCGGGAGACGCGCCGCGGCGAGAGGGCGCTCAATCTATCGACATGGTTCCTCGCAACGGCGGCTTCCTGACGGGACTGCAAAACCCCGCGATGCTGCCCTCGTGGCTCACCGAGACCGACGTCGACTTCTACACGAGCGAGATCGCGGGCGGTTTTCGCGGCGGTTTGAACTGGTATCGCAACATCGACCGAAATTGGGAGCTTCTGGCGCCTTTCGCGGGCTTGCGGGTTACGGTTCCCGCGCTCTACGTCGCGGGCGACCGGGACCTCGTCGTCGCATTTCAAGGCATGGACCAGCTGATAGCCAATCTATCCAAGTTCGTGCCCCAGCTCCGCGGGACGATCATGCTGCCGGGTTGTGGCCACTGGACCCAACAGGAGCGCGCCTCCGAGGTCAACGCCGCGATGATCGATTTCCTGGCAAACTTGTGAGGTAAGCATGCGAAAGTCGGGCGCTGTAGACGCGGTCGCCGACTGTCGCCGACCGCGTGGGTTCCGCTTAGGCGACGCCGCGAAACAACTGCTGCATCTCCACCTTCCAAGCCAACACGTGTCATCCCCGCGAAAGAGGGGATCCAGCCGTGGGGACTCGACGAAGCCGGGAAGCCGTCGAAAGCGGCGCAACGCGGCAAGCCTTGTAGCGCCGGGCATTCCGGATGCTCCCGTTCGCGACTCTCAGATTCACATATCGCCGTCGCGAGCCACTTGTTTGTAAGGCGCGCGCGTGATCGATCGCCGGCTCCCACCCGGATTACCGCGAGTTGATTCATTCGT
>JBAQGU010000804.1:0-1713 GCA_049287975.1 Roseiarcus sp. | reverse complement strand
GCGAATGCCGCGACCAAGCGCCTGATCCAGGCCTGCCGCGACGGCGCGACGCCCGCCTATATCGAAGACGCCGCGCGAAGCTTCGTGAGCTGTCTGCGCGGTCCGGAGGGGCGCGAGGGCGTCGCCGCCTTCATCGAAAAGCGCGCGCCGAACTGGGCGGAACGCAAGTCGTGAGTTCGCGGTTCCGGGCCGTCCTGATCGCCAATCGCGGCGAGATCGCGTGCCGTATCATCCGCGCCGCGCATGCCGAGGGCTGCCGCGCGGTCGCCGTCTATAGCGACGCCGACGCGGACGCGCTCCATGTGCGCCTCGCCGACGCGGCCGTGCGAATCGGTCCGCCAGCGCCCGCGCAATCCTACCTGTCGGCCGCCAACGTGATCGCCGCCGCGAGGGCCGCTGGCGCTGAGGCGGTCCATCCCGGTTACGGCTTTCTCGCGGAGAACGCCGACTTCGCGCAAATGTGCCTGGACGCCGGGCTCGTCTTCATCGGGCCGCCGCCGCGGGCGATGCGCGCGATGGGCGACAAGAGCGCAGCCAAGCTGCGTATGATCGAGGCGGGGGTCCCGACCGCGCCCGGCTATCACGGCGAAGATCAGAGCGCTCCGCGCTTCGCCGTCGAGGCGGAGCGCGTCGGCTTTCCGCTGATGATCAAGGCGAGCGCGGGCGGCGGCGGACGCGGCATGCGGATCGTTCATGCAATGCAGGAACTCGAGCCGGCGCTACGCGCGGCCAACGCGGAGGCGCAAGGCGCGTTCGGCGACGGCCGGCTGCTGCTGGAGCGTGCGCTGATCCGCGCGCGCCATGTCGAGGTGCAGATTTTCGGCGACGAACAAGGTTCGATCGTCCACATGGGCGAGCGCGATTGCTCGATCCAGCGCCGCCATCAGAAGATCATCGAGGAATCGCCCTCCCCGGCGGTCTCGGAGGAACTTCGAGTGCGCATGGGCGCAGCCGCCGTCCGCGCCGCCCAGGCGGTCGGCTATGTCGGGGCGGGCACCGTCGAATTCCTGCTCGACGAGAAGGGACAATTCTATTTCCTGGAGATGAACACGCGCATTCAGGTCGAGCATCCCGTCACCGAGGCCGTGACCGGGATCGACCTCGTGCGGCTGCAACTCCGGGTGGCGCAAGGCGAGCCGCTTCCGTTCGCCCAAGCCGAAATAAGGCAGCGGGGCCATGCGATCGAGGCGCGCCTCTGCGCGGAAGACGCCTCAGTGAATTTCATGCCGGTCACCGGCGAAATCGTGGCCTGGCGGCCGGGCGGCGGGGACGGCGTGCGCGTCGATCATGGGCTGCGCGAAGGGGCGATCGTCTCGCCATATTACGATTCGATGCTCGCCAAGATCATCGCGCATGGCGAAGATCGCGAGCAGGCGCGCCGGCGCTTGTTGCGCGCGCTCGAGGACACGCTGCTCGCCGGGATAGTCACGAACCGAGACTTTCTGATCGCGGCGCTGAAGCAGCCGGGGTTCGTCGACGGCGTCGCGACGACGGCGTTCATCGCCGACACGCCCCCGTTCGCCGTCGCCGCCCCGACGAGGGAAGCGATCGCACTCGCGGCGCTGCTCTATGCCGAGAACGGCGGCCTTGCCGCGCCATCGCCGCCCTGGCGGCGCACGCCTTTGCGGCTCGAGGCGAACGGCGCCGAAATCCGCCTCGCCGTCCGCCGAGACGGCGAGGCCTGGACCGTCGACGTCGACGGCGAAGCTGTCG
>JBAQGU010000803.1:0-3226 GCA_049287975.1 Roseiarcus sp. | reverse complement strand
GAAGAGCTAACCGAATTTCCCGCATATCGTCACACGAAAGAAAAATTAGAGGAACTTCGCCAAACAGACCACAGCGGCGCCGAATTTTGGCTGGCCCGAGACATCCATTCTGGTCTCGGTTATCCCGTATGGGACAAGTTTGAGCCAGTCATTGAAAAAGCTAGACAATCGTTGGCGGCCAATGGCGTGGATGCGTCACTACATATTGCTCAGACGAGCAAATCGATGGAAGTCCACAACGGTGGGATGAGACGAGGCATCGATTATTTTCTGAGTCGTGCCGCCTGCTATCTCATCGCCATGAACGGCGACCCCACAAAACCGGAAATTGCCGCAGCACAGGCATATTTTGCGATTCAGACTCGTCGAACGGAGGTTCAAGATGCTCTCTCCGAAGATGAAAAACGGCTGAATCTGCGGGACAAAGTGAGGCAGTCGCACAAGAGGGTAAGCGAGGCGGCGCAAGATGCGGGGGTCCGGAATCACATGCAGGGCGTTTTTCATGACGCGGGTGTTCAAGGGCTTTACGGAATGAGCCTTAAGGATCTTAAAGCTATGCGCGGTCTGGAACTGAACGAGCAAATCTTTGATCGGGCCGGCCCGCTAGAGCTTTCCGCCAACGATTTTCAAATGAATCTTGCAGCCGACGTCATCCGGAAGGAGAAGATTCGTGGCGAGCAACTCGCGATCACTCGCAACAAACAAGTTGCGGCTCGCATTCGCAACACGATCACGCAGATCGGCGGCACATTGCCAGAACGCCTGCCACTCGAGGTTCCCATCAAAGAAATAGAAAAGCGCGTCCGCCGGAAGGACCGTCTCCCACCTCCTAGCGGTTCTTCCTCGAATTAGGAGATTTCATCCCCGCAAATTCGGACACTCAGCGGCAACTTAGGACAGCGCCGATTTTTCGCACGATTTCTCTTTCGAAAAAACACAATTCGTGTCACCGTGTCCACCGGTCGGTCCGGAGCGTATAAACTCATAATTATTATGTGAAAAATATCGATTCGATGTGCCCAAAAATTGAAAAGTTGCAAAGTTGCAGAAAAAGGCGCCCAACGCTTTGGAATCGCTCGATGCAGGACTGAAATCGGCGCCCGCGTCGGCGCAAATTCCGCCGGCGATCAATCCTCGTCGTCCCCGATGATCGCCGCGAAGCGCTTGCGCAGGCTCTGACCGACCTTCTTGACGCCGGTCGCCGCCGAAGCCGCGTCGATGCCGCGCGCGAGCGCGAGCGGCGCGGTGAGCCATCCGGTCGCGTTGCGCTCGTCGAGCCAATCGACGAGGCCGCCGGGAAAGGCGAACCACCCCAGCCCGAGGATCGCGTAGATGATCAAGATTCGGCGCAGCGGGCTCGTGGAGGTGGGATTGCTAGCGGCGGCCTTCATCGTGAGCGCGTCTCTCGCCTCGAGGCTCGGCGCGCGAGACGCGAGGACAGCGGCCGCGCCGACGGCAGACTTGTGAGGCTTGGATTCCATCCGTCGTCTCGCTGCATCGCGGCGCTAAAACTGGAAGTAGATGAACGGGGCGGACGCCGAAGGCGCCATCGCGATTACGACATAGAGGATCGCGAAACCGAAGGCGGCCTGCGCGACGGCGCCTTTCTCGTCGAGCATCGCGCCGAGCGCGGCGCGGGTCTGCGGCGGCACGATCTGCGTCAGGGCGCCGCAGACGATCAGCGGCGGCACGATCCCCGGCATCGTGCTCTGCGCCCCATTGTCGGTCCATATCCCCAGAATGTATTGCGTCGCGGAATCCAGCGATGGCGAGCGGAAGAACAGCCAGGCGAAACAGACGAAATGGAACGTCAGCGCCCAGTCGGCGATTTTGGCGATTCGGCCGGCGCCATAGCGCGCGAAAACCGCGCTGCGCCGCCAGGAGTGATCGGCGACCAGCGCCGCGCCATGCATCGCACCCCAGATCAGGAACGTCCAGTTCGCGCCGTGCCATAGGCCGCCCAGCAACATCGTCAGCATCAGATTGCGCGCGGTGGCCAAGGCGCCGTGGCGATTGCCGCCGAGCGGGATGTATAGGTAGTCGCGCAGCCACGTCGACAGCGTCATGTGCCAACGGCGCCAGAAATCGCCGATGCCGAGCGCGCGATAGGGCTGATTGAAATTCTGCGGAAAGCGATAGCCGAGCAGCGCGGCGACGCCGATCGCGATGTCGGTATAGGCGGAAAAATCGGCGTAGATCTGAATCGCGTAGGCGTAGACCGCCATCACGAGATCGAAACGCGAGAATTGCGAGGGGTCGGTGAAGACGGGATCGACGAAACGCACGGCGAGGTAGTTGGCGATCACCATCTTCTTGAACAGGCCGCCGAGGATCAGCAGCATGTTCTCACTGAGAGAGAAATCGCCCGCGTTCCGGGGCGAGGCGAGCTGAGGCAGGAATTCGTGCGCGCGCACGATCGGACCCGCGACCAGATGCGGGAAGAAGCTGATGTAGAGCAGGATGTCGACCGGCGAGCGCGAGGCCGCGAGCCGGCCGCGATGGACGTCGACGATGTAGGAGATCGCGTGGAAGGTCATGAACGAGATCGCGACCGGGAGAGTGACGTTGACGAACGCGATCGATGGGTTCAGCCCGAGCGCGTGCGCGAGGGTCAAAACCTGCGCGATGAAGAAGTCGAGGTACTTGAAATAGGCGAGAATTCCGAGGTCCAGCGCGACGCCGAGCGTCAGCGCAAAGCGGCGAAACGGCCGCGCCGCCGCCGCATCGACATAGAGGCCCACCAGATAGGAAATCACGCCGCTCGCGAGCAGCAGCAGCAGAAACCGCCAGTTCCACGAGGCGTAGAAAGCCAGGCTCAGCGCGAGCAGCACGACCTTCTTCAGATTATTTTGGGAATTGAGGCTCCAGACCAGCGCAAGCGAGAGGGCGAAGAAAAGACCAAAATCAATCGTTGGAAACAACATGGGCGCCAGCCGGCCGGCCTTCGATCAGCGGGATCAGGAAGTCCACGAATCTGTCGGCGCTCAGTCTATAGCCGTCCAGCGTCATGTGCACGTAATCGTGCGCCATCAGCGGCGGAGTGGCGGCGGCCCAGGCCTGCGCGCCGCACGGGCCGGGCATGACCGAGGACCAATCCCAGAAGATCGCGCCCAGCCGCTCCGCGAGCTTGCGTTGCGCATCGCGCACCGCTCCGAGCTTGGGCGGCGTCGGGAACCGGCACTGCCCGCCGCCGGGGCCCGCGGCGACCTGGGTGGGCGGGGGCGTC
>JBAQGU010000802.1:0-5057 GCA_049287975.1 Roseiarcus sp. | reverse complement strand
CGGCCGGCAGTTTCTATCGAGGATTCTCGCTCGTCCGCCAACTTTCCGCTCTTCCGGACAGTAAAAGAGAGTGATTGACTTCTGCCCGGATAGGCTGCATGATGTCCATTTTGGTACAACCGACCGTGCGGCGCCGTTTCGCGCGCTAATTCTTGCGTTTGTTTCGGCCGGAGAAAGTCCGGCCGTCGGGGGAACTTATGGCTAAACGAATAGCACCATTGAGTCCCGTTGATGAAAACGTTGGCATGCAAATTCAACGCCGAAGAGAAGTTCTCGGGATCAGTGAAATATCCCTTGCGGAGGTGCTCGGATTGACGCTTATTGAATATCGAAAATGCGAGATTGGCGAATGCCGCGTCGGCGCCGCGGGCCTCCTGGAGCTCGCAGCATTGTTGAACGTTTCGCCCTCCTTCTTTTTTGAAGGCGATGCCTTGAACGTCGAACTCCGGACCTCTCGGGGTGGTCCTACCTTGCAATGACGAAGGGTCGCAAATTTCCATGAGCGATGATAAAATGCCGGAGGACCCTTGGATGGCTTGGGTCGAAGCGAGGTATGCGCTCGCCGATCTCTTTTGGGCGGAGACGCGACTCACCATCTCGTCGGCGGCAAGAGATCAACTCCGGGCCGCCATAAACCGCACGGCGGAGGAAATAACCTCGCAACTGAACCAGCTACGAGAAACCCGATCGCAACGAAGCGACACCCTCCTTGAGCCCACGTGATGTCACCATATTTCAAAAATGCGACGCCTGGATGACGCTACGCCTCGAGCTTCGTCATGCCCTCTGCTCATAGGGCGGACGACTATAATCAGTAAGTCGACGAGACCCATAACGCTTCGACAGAGAGCGCAAACGCATCGAGCGGCTCCTGGCCCGACGTCTGCCGCCTACCCTCGCAAGGTGGTTTCGACGGCCGCTGAGTTGGCTATCAGCGATCGGCTTGAAGAGCACGACCGTGGGATGATCCAAACGAACGCGCGTTACGGTTTTGCGCTCCTTGGAACACTCGCGCCGGTCGACGACCGCCGACTTGAGTGAAAGCGCGATCAGCGCGAACTACGGCGCCGGACGCTTATGCCGGAAAAAACGCGAGATAGCGCTCACCACCCCTTCCGCGGCTGACCCGTCAGCGCCATCCGCGCCTCGACCTCCTGGCGCGGCCAGCCCGTCAACGCGACCAGATTGTCAGTCTGCCGGGCGAAGGCGGCCGGCAATTGCGCTCGATATTCCTTTCCGGCCGAACGGCCGCGATGCAGCAGTTGTTTCGAGGCGTCGCCTAACTAACTCGTTCGTTTCTTTCCAGAAAGGAAGCGACGAAGCACAACCCAGGGGGCTGCGTGACGCTGTTTCATCCATGAGGGTCAGCAGACGGCCGATGCGGCTTACAATGACGGAAGCGCCGTTCGGAACGGCGAGTCTTCATTTGGCCGCCGCGGACTTGACCCCGAGCGCCTCGGCGAGGCTGTCGCGTCGGTCGAGGGCGATGAAGTCATCGAGGGGGAGAACTTCGAAGCCGCGCACGATGGCGAAAGCGTCCTGCGGGTCGACGTCGCCTACGAACAACCCGGCGGGCGTGTAGGCCAGTCCCTCGCCGTCCCAAATGCGAAGCGAGGCGAGCAGAGTTCCGCTCGCCGCGTCCCAGACCTCGATAGCGACGTTCGAGGCTCCCGAGGCGATACGCGCGCCGTCTGGCGAGAACGCGACGGTAGTCACAGGCCCCGAATGCCCGTCGAAGGTTCGCACGAGGTTGCCGCTTGCCGCGTCCCAGAGCTTGACTGTATGGTCGTCGCTCCCCGAGGCGATACGCGCGCCGTCCGGCGAAAACGCCAGCGATCTCACGTGATCCGAATGTCCGCTCAGGGTTCGCAGCAGTTTGCCAGTCGCCGCGTCCCAGAGTTTGATGGTGTGGTCTTGGCTCGCCGAGGCGATGCGGGCGCCATCCGGCGAGAACACGACGGACGATACCAGCTCAGTATGTCCTTCGAAGGTTCGCAGCAGTTTGCCGGTCGCCGCGTCCCAGAGCTTGACGGTGTCGTCGAGACTTCCCGAGGCGATACGAGAGCCGTCCCGCGAGAATGCGACGGAAGCGACCAAGTCCGAATGTCCTTGCAAGGTTCGCAACACTTGGCCGCTCGCCGCGTCCCAGAGCTTGATGGTGTCATCGCCGCTCCCCGATGCGATCCTGGCGCCATCCGGCGAGAATGCGACGGAGGTCACATAGGCCGTATGTCCTTCGAAGGTGCGCAGGAGTTGGCCGCTCGATGTGTCCCAGAGCTTGATGGTGTTGTCGCGGCTCCCCGATGCGATGCGGGCGCCGTCCGGGGAGAACGCGACGGATCTCACGGGATTGGAATGCCCTTCTGAGGTTCGCAACAGTCTGCCGGTCGCCGCGTCCCATAGTTTGACGGTGTGGTCCGAATTTCCCGATGCGATGCGGGCGCCGTCCGGCGAAAACGCGACGGAATTCACCAATATGGAATGACCTCCGAGGCTCCGCAGCAGTTTGCCGGTCGCGGCGTCCCAGAGCTTGACGGTGCGGTCGTTGCTCCCCGAGGCGATGCGGGAGCCGTCCGGCGAAAACACTACAGAAAATACAAAATAGAAAGGCTCTCCAAAGCTTCGCAGCAGTTTGCCGGTCGCCGCGTCCCAGAGCAGGATGGTGTTGTCGCCTCTCCCCGTCGATGCGATGCGCGAGCCGTCCGGCGAGAACGTGATGGACAATACGGGCTTAGGAGCGCCGTCGAAGGCCCGCAGCAGTTTGCCGCTTGCCGCGTCCCAGAGCAGGATGGTGTTCTCGCCTTTCCCCGTCGATGCGATACGTGCGCTATCCGGCGAGAACGCGACCATGAATACAGAGTTGGAAAGTCCCTGAAAGGTTCGCAGAAGTCGGCCGCTCGCCGCGTCCCAGAGCTTGATGGTGTCATCGCGGCTCCCAGACGCGATGCGCGCGCCGTCCGGCGAGAACGCGACCGAATTCACCCCGCTCGAATGCCCGTCCAAGGATCGCAAAAGTTTGCCGCTCGCCGCGTCCCAGAGCTTGACGGAGTGGTCCAAACTTCCCGATGCGAGGCGAGAACCGTCCAGCGAGAACGCGACTGAGGTTACAGATTCAGAATGTCCATTGATCGTCACCAGAAGTTGGCCGTTGGCAGCGCTCCAGAGCTTGACGGTATGGTCCAAACTTCCCGATGCGATGCGCGCGCCATCTGGCGAGAACGCAAGGGAAGTCACTTCTTTTGAATGTCCTTCCAATGTTCGCAGCAGTTTGCCGCTCGCGGCGTCCCAAAGCTTGATGGCGCCCTCGAGGTCCCCCGATGCGATGCGGGCGCCGTCCGGCGAAAACGCCACGGACCTGACGCCGGTGCTGTGTCCGAATTGCGGAACCAACTCCGCTCCCGCGGGCAATATGTAGCGTCTCGTCAGGCTCGAACCTGTCGGCCCCGGCTTCGGCGGCCGCGGCGTCAAATTCGCCATTTGCGTCGCTTTCAACGCCGCAGCCCGCGCCTTCGCCCGCTCCTTCAGCGGCCCGTCCGGAAGCTTGGCTATCAGCGGCGCGAGGAAATCCGCGCTCGTCGCCGCGTCGATCATCATCTCGGCGACGGCTTCGTCGGGGTCGGAGCTCGTGGATTTGCATGCGCGCGACAGGCATGCGTTGCCCAGCACTTCGTCGTAATAGGCCGGGGTCTGATTGTGGTCGGCCGAGGCCGCCAGCGCGTGGGTCTTCTCCTGGCTCAGCTTGATGGCCTCTGTCAGCCGCAGGTCGACGCGGAGCAGCGGCAGCAGCGTGCGCGCGAATACGCTGTTGGGATCGGCATCTGCTCCGGACAGTCCGTCCAGCGCGGTCTGGCCTTCGCCCGCGGAATAAATCACGAAGCTGCCCTCGACCGATTGCGGCTTCAGGCCGCGCGAGAGGCCATAACCCCTCTGGTTGGGCGGCGGATGAAACGGGTTGTCGCGGCAGGCGTCGATGATAGCCACTTTGAGGCCGGCTGCCTTGCGCGCGAAATCGTCCAGCACGCCGGTGAGGCCGTTGCGGATCGGCAGCGAGACGCGGGCCAGCAATTCCTGGCCTGCAACGTCCGGCACGTCGACGCCGACGACGTAGTTGGTCGAACCGTCGCTCCAGCCATGGCCGGAATAGACGAACACCGCCGTGTCGCCGGGCTGGATTCTCTCTATGAATTGTGCGACCGCGGCCTGCATGTCCAGGAAGCCGAGATCGTATCCCTCCTGAACGGAATAGCCTTTTTCCCGCAGCAGACCGGCATAGCTCTTCGCGTCGGCTCTCGCCTTCTGCAATACCGCGATGTGCTTGTAGCCGTCGTTGCCGATGACGAGCGCCAGCCGGTTCTCCGCGAGCGCGGACGTCGCGAGGAAAAGCCACGAGATCAAGATCGCGATCCACGAGCGCATAGGCGCCTCCCGATGACGGGAACGTTAGGCCGCCCGCCCGCCCCGTGCAAGACGGCTGGCCTCCCAGCGAATTGCAGGCTCGTTTCAACGGCTGCGCGGACATGCTAAGCGAAAAGCGCCCCATCCTCTTGCTTTCGCCGGACGCGCATGACCTCCCTCGCGCCCCTTCGCTCCGCCGAACCCGACGTTCGCGCGGCTATGCGTGCAATCGGCGCGGAAGCTCGCGCCGCGGCGCGGACGGTCGCCAATGCGCCGGCCGAGGTCAAGACGCGGGCGCTGCTCGCCGGGGCGCTGAGGCTACGCGAAGGCGTCCCCGATATCCTCGCCGCCAACGCCCGCGATCTCGCGGAGGCGCGCGCAAAGGGGCTGACGGCAGCCTTTCTCGACCGGCTCGCGCTAGACGCCAAGCGCATCGAGGCGATGGCTCGGGGCGTCGAGGAGGTCGCCGCGCTGCCGGACCCGGTCGGGCGCATTCTCGCGACGTTCGAGCGGCCAAACGGGCTCCGGATCGAGCGCGTCGCGACGCCGCTCGGCGTCGTCGGCGTGATCTATGAGAGCCGGCCCAACGTCACCGCCGACGCCGGCGCGCTATGCCTCAAGGCCGGCAATGCCGCGATCCTGCGCGGTGGCTCGGAGAGTTT
>JBAQGU010000801.1:0-2392 GCA_049287975.1 Roseiarcus sp. | reverse complement strand
GCCCGCGTCAAACTCAAGAGGCTCTATCCCCAATTTTGAGCGACTCGGGCTACTAGTTTGGCGTGGTGATAGCGCGCGTTGTCCAGAAATACGTGGATGCAGACCATCAAGGGTACAGCGCCTCCAGCGATTCCAGCAACTGGATCGTCGACATCGCGTCGATCGTTTCGGCTTCGATCATACGGGTCTGCCCGGTTTCCAGATCGATCGCGCCGTGGATGTTGATGCGCTGGCGACCGCTCGTCTGTTCAATCGCCAGGTTCTGTTGCTTCGGCGCCCAGCAACCCACAGGTCGCGCCGCATGGGTGGGATGGACCGCGTCCACAAACAGCACGACCTCGTCGTCGCTCATGGAATTCAGCAGGTTCTCATAGCCCGCGATGAAGGCCTTCTGCGTCTTCTCGTCGAGCTTGCGCGAGATGAGTTCGGGCTTGTGATATTCCAGCCCCAGGTGGTGCAGCAGCGCGATCAGCCCCGAGCGGCTCTCGTAAACAAGGCCGAATTCCTTGGCGATCCAGGCGCCGATATGGCGTCGAGCGTGGCAGGCTCGCCGTCACCCACGCCTTCAAGGCCACCGCTTGCTCGGCGCTCATCTTGCTCGCACTGCCGCCCATGTCGAAACTGGTCAGGCCTTCGACGCCGTCCTGTTCGAACAGGTCGTACCAGCCGCGGATCGTGTCGTCGTCGAACAAGAGAACTTCGGCCACTTCCTGACAGCTCTTGCCGGCGTCCAAAAGCACCAGCGCGTTGGCCCGTCGCGTCACGCGACAGACCACGGAACCATCGCGCGCCAACGCGATCAGCCCCTTGCGATCCTCTTCCCCGAGAAAGCCGCCACGAATCAGGGCTCCTAATGCCATTTCCACATCAGAGCGACCCGACAATATAGGGGAACATCGCGATGGACTCAACGGTTTTTGGATTGCGTTCGATATAGAAGATCGCGGGGCGACTTTTGCGGTCTGCCCGTCGCGCTCGCGTTTGACGGCCTGACTGGCGCATGACCGCGGTCTCCCAGGCGCCGGGCGGAAAATGGCGCCCGCGCCACGGCGTTCCCATGACGCGACTTCCTGGAATCGATCGTGGTCGAGAGCTATAAGTCGAATATTTGCAGTTGATTGTGTTATTGATAATGGCGCCTATGGTAGGGTCTGCAGCCATCCATCACGCCAATCGACTCTTCCGCGCAACTAGCCCAGCGCGACCTATACGATCGATGGATCGGCTGCATCGCTCGCATCTCCCATTTCAAACTATTGATGCTCGCGTGGCCGGAGTCGTCGGCATGAGCGCTAACGACCATTCCCATCGCGAGCAGAGTCACAAAACCCAAGGTGAACTTACGCATATCAACCTCCTTATGATGAAACGTCGCAGTCGGTCGGCATTTGGACCAATGTTTTGCGACTTGCCAATTTTATCGTTGGCGGTCTTTCGTGAGCGCACTCTGATTATCAAAACCCCACGATTGACTCATGCAATCACGCCGTGAGCGCGTCTGTCCTGCGGTAATGATGGCGTCGACGCTCAGACTGACGAGCTTGGCCACCGACCCCGGCAGTCGCTCCAGATGCCGGTCGGCAAGCCGATCTTCAGTATGAATGTCTTAACCTTCGAGGTATCCGATATCGTGAAGTCCTTCACGAAATGCATCGCCGACGGGGAGTTTCTCTTATTCCGCGGCCGAGTTGATCAGCAGATGTCCGATCCCGCGATCCCATCCGGCGGCTGAGCTCGAGCGCGAGCTCATCACTGAGCGCACGCGCGCCGGAGCCTCGCCTCCGCGCGCGCATGGACGCGTCGGCGGCCACAAGTCGAAGATGACGGCAACGAAGCTGCGGCTCGCCATGGCGAGCATGGGCAACCGTGATACGAACGTCGGCGCGCGATGCGAAGAACTGGGGATCACGCGGCAGACACTCTATCGGCATGTCCCGCCAGACGGGACGCTCCGGGCGGATGGCAAGAAGGCTCTCGGCACATAGCCGATTTTGCATAAATCAAGATATATTATCGGGAAACAAAGCGCGGCTCCACCGTCCATAGCTGCTTGTAGACGAGCATCGCTTCGAGCGGCGACAGCCGGGCATTGGTCCGGAGCACGAAGACGCCGCCGAACTTGGCGTCCTCCTCCGCCTTGGCCTGGTCGATGGCGAAATGGCCGTCGTCGGGCTTCATCAGGAACCGGCGATAGCCCTTGTTGCCGACCAGCGCCTTGTCGCCCTTCTTCGACTCCCGTTCGAGCGCGGCCAGGATCGCGGCCCCGGCGGCGGCGTCCTTCCTCATCTGGTCGTGGTTGCGGCAGACGATGTAGCGCCGCCCGGCGAGCGTCACCGCCTTGGCCTCGTAGTCGATCTCCTTTTTGCGTTTGGTCAGAAAGAACGGGACGAAG
>JBAQGU010000800.1:0-10147 GCA_049287975.1 Roseiarcus sp. | reverse complement strand
GTTCACGTCTGCGGCTCTGGAAGTGGTCGCTGCAACAACTCGCCGACGAAACCGGCCTGACCATTCAGGTTTGCCACTATCCGCCGGGCACTTCCAAGTGGAACAAGATCGAGCATCGCATGTTCTGATTCATCACCCAGAACTGGCGCGCCACGCCTCTCGTCAGCCTCTACGTCGCAATCGCGTTGATCGCCAACACCACGACGAAAAAAGGGCTTTCGATCAGTTGCGAACTCGATCGCAACACTTATCCCAAAGGCATAAAGGTCTCCGATGCGGAAATGGCGAGCCTCAACATAACTCGTGACGCGTTCCATCCAGAATGGAATTACAAAATTTCACCGCGGAACCCAAACATGAAGCGATAGTTTTTGGGCGTCGCCAAGTAGCCCATTCACGCGGTCTGCGCGGGCGGTTTGCAGAATACCAAAACAATGCCAGACATTCCCTACCGATGGCTTAGTCCTCATACAAGTGACCACGGGCTTCGATATGACGTCAGCCATGGTCGCCGTTATTTGAGCTGCGCCCGGAACGCCTGGAGGGAAAGGTTCGAAGGCAATGAGAAAAGTTTCCATCACTCTCGCCGTCATTCTCCTAGTGCTAGCCGCGCTGTCGTTGGCGGCGGACGCTGCGCTGATGCCGTATGCAGGGATGGCACGTATAGTCTTGTCGAAGGCTATCCCGGGTGTCGCCCTTCTGCTTTTCCTAGCGCTCCTCGTCGAGCGGCCAAAGGCGGCGCCCGTCTGGACCGCCGCCGAACCGATCAGCCCCGCCACCACGGTCCCAACGGCGATACAAGCCGACGCCGAGGTCGTCAATTTTCTCAGCCTTCTTCAGGAAAAGGGCCGCTTGGTCGACTTCCTGATGGACGACATCACTGGCTACAGCGATGTGCAGGTGGGAGCCGCCGGACGCGTTCTGCATGAGGGATGCAAGGCCGCCCTCTTGGAGCATTTCGGGATACGTCCCCTGCGTGAAGAAGGCGAAGGATCGAAAGTCACCGTGCCCTCCGGATATGCCCCGGACGAATACCGTCTGGTCGGCAGGATCAGCGGCGAGGCGCCGTTCAGAGGAACGCTCGTCCATCACGGTTGGAAGACGGAATGGGTGAAGCTGCCGCGCCTCATGAGAACGAGCCGGCTGCCGGCGATCGCTCCGGCCGAGGTCGAACTCGGATGATCGCTGGCTGAACCAGCCCCGCAATCCCTCGAACCCTAGTCATCGTCAACAAGTTGGCGCTTTTCCATGGCCCATCGTTTCAGTCTCGGCATCGACCTCGGCACCAGCAACAGTGCGATCGCGTTCTCGGAGGTCGAGAGCGATCAAACGGAAATCGTCGAAATCACCCAAGTATTGGGCCCCAATGGGATCGGTGAAAAACCGACGCTGCCGTCCGTCCTTTACATCCCGCACCCCGAAGAATTTCCTGAAGACTCGTTTCCCTTGCCATGGCGGTCCCCCGAGCGCTGCGATGCGATAATTGGCCATTTCGCACGCGATCACGGCGCGCTGGTTCCAGACCGCTTGATCACGTCGGCAAAGTCATGGCTTTCGAACCCGCACATCGATCCCCGGCAGCGGGTTCTGCCGTGGAAATCGGAGATCCGGGAAGAGAAACGATCCGCGTTCGACTGCTCGCGCCTCTATCTCGAGCATATCAAGGAAAGTTTTCTTCATGCGCTCCGCAGCCGAGGCAAGGATATAGCCCTGTCGGACGGTGAGGTGGTGCTGACCGTCCCCGCCTCCTTCGACGATATTGCGAGAAATCTGACGGCGGAGGCCGCGGAAGCCGCCGGCCTCGGCAAGGTCGTCTTGCTGGAGGAGCCCCTGGCGGCGTTCTATGCATGGACGGCGCAAGCCGGAAAGGACTGGCGCGCTCAGGTCCGCCGCGGCGACATCGTCCTGGTCTGCGACGTCGGCGGCGGAACCGCTGACTTCAGCCTGATCGCCATCTCTGAGAAGGACGGCGTCCTCGACCTCAACCGCATCAGCGTCGGCGAGCATATCCTGCTCGGCGGCGACAATATGGATTTGGCGCTAGCCTATACTCTGCGCGCCAGGCTGGAGGCGGAGGGCAAATCGATCGGCGAGACGCAGTTCCTGGCGCTGACGCATGCCACCAGAAAAGCGAAGGAGGCGATGTTCGAAGACGACGCGACGGCTGAGTTCCCCATCGCAGTGCCGTCGCGCGGATCGAGCTTGCTCGCTCGGACCGTTTCGTCGAAACTCGACCGGCAAACGCTCGATCAGGTCATCCTCGACGGCTTTTTCGCCAAAACTGCGGTCACCGATCTGCCGCAGAAGGCGCGGCGCGCTGGCTTGCAGGAATTCGGCCTGCCTTACGCGAGCGATCCCGTGGTCAGCAAGCACCTCGCCCGCTTTCTCGCGCGCAGCCTCGAGAACGTGCTGGCGAGCGAGACGCTGCGCTCGCTGGTCGGCGTTGAGGCCGGTTCGAAGCCGTTTCTGGCGCCCACCGCCGTTCTGTTCAACGGCGGCGTATTCAAGGCCGGTCCGATCCGGCGGCGCGTCCTCGATCTGCTGACGGCTTGGAACGAGGGCCAGCCCGTTCGCGAACTCGCCGGGTTTCAGCCGGATTTGGCGGTGGCCAAGGGGGCGTCCTTCTACGGACGCATTCGTATCACGGGAAAGGGAATTCGGATCAAGGCCGGCGCATCCCGCTCCTACTATATCGGCCTCGAAACATCGATGCCCGCGGTGCCCGGCTTCACCCCGCCTCTGAAAGCCTTGTGCGTTGTTCCGCAGGGCATGGAGGAAGGCGCCGAAGTCCTGATCGAAGGACGCGATCTGGCTCTCGTCACCGGACAGCCGGCGGAATTCAGGTTCTTCTCGTCGGAGGTGAGAAGCGGCGACACGCCCGGACAGATCATCCCCGACGCCGAGCGTGAGCTCTTGGAAATCAGCCTTCTCGAAGTCGATCTGGCGGCCGTCGAGGACATTCCGGCGGGGCAGCCCGTCCCTGTGCAGATCAACGCGGTCGTCACGGAGCTCGGCACGCTCGAGCTCTGGATGAAACACACCAAATCGGACCGCCGCTGGAAGGTCGAATTCCAGGTCAGGACGGAATAGCGAGTCGCCCTTTTTTCCAGCACAGCTCGGCATGGTGAGATGGCGCAGCGCAAATTCAGTATCGGCATCGATCTCGGCACGAGCAATTCCGTTTTGGCGTATTCTCCGCTCTCGGGCGAGGGCGGCACAGAAGTGCTTGCGATCCCTCAGTGGGATACGCCGTCGACGGTGACGGAGTCCGAGACGCTGCCGTCTTTCCTCTACCTGCCGGAGGAAGCGATCGCCGCTGAGATACTGGGCCACGGCATTGGGCCCGGCGATTGGGTCGTGGGAAGGCTCGCGCAACGCAAGGCCAGCGAAACGCCGGGCCGCGTCGTGAAGTCCGCCAAATCCTGGCTCTGCCATCATGCCGCCGATCGCTCAGCGCCCTTCCTGCCGTGGGGGTCGGACGAGCTGGCGAGCCAAGACAAGATTTCTCCCGTCGCCGCGTCGGCGAACATTCTCGCCCATCTTCGCGCGGCGTGGGATGCCCGATTTTCAAGGCAAGGTCCCGGCTTTGCGTTCGACGCCCAGGACATTACGATCACTGTCCCCGCCTCGTTCGACGCGGCGGCACAGCGGCTGACGCTGGCGGCTGCTGAACAAGCCGGCTTCCCCCGGCACGTGCGTCTGCTCGAGGAGCCGCAGGCGGCGTTCTACGCGTGGCTGGAGCGGCAGACGGACGGCGACGGTCCGTGGAGCGCGCCGCCAGATTCGAGCACCGCCGCGCGCCATGTCCTGGTGATCGATGTCGGGGGCGGCACCTCGGATTTCAGCCTGTTCGAGCTCACTCGGCATGCGGACGGTTGCGATCCCGCCATCAAGCGGGTCGCCGTCAGCGACCACATCCTTCTCGGCGGCGACAATATCGATCTGGCCATTGCGCATATGGTCGAACCGCGCCTCGCGACGGGCGGGGGCGGACTTTCCGCTGGGCAGTGGGACCACCTGGTCGCCCGGTGCCGGTTTCTCAAGGAAAAGGCGCTCAGCGGCGAAGGCGCGCCGGAGGAGGTTTTCACCGTTTCGATCCCCGGGCGCGGGTCGAGAGTGTTCGCGGACTCGCTGTCTGCGCAGGTGACGCGCGCGGAGTTGGAAGGCTTGATCCTCGACGGATTCTTGCCCGACTGCCGGTCGACCGACTGGCCACGGCGGGCGCTCGGCGCGATCAAGGAATTTGGACTTCCCTATGCCTATGACAGCGCGATCACCCGGCACCTCGCCGCATTTCTACGTGATCGCGCGAGCGTCGACGCCGTGCTGTTCAACGGCGGCTCCCTTCAATCCCCGCGCTTACGCAACAGGCTGCGCGAGCAGATCGGAAAATGGCAAGGGGGGGGCCTGCCGCAGGTGCTAGAGAACGCCCGCCTCGATGTAGCGGTTGCGTGGGGCGCGGCCCATTCCGGCAGGCGGCTCAACCCGAGAGCCGGCCGGATCGAGGCGGGCGCCGCGCGCGCGGTCTTCCTGGAAGCGCACAGGGAGGCGGCTGAAAGCGGGGGCAAAGCCGCGGGGCGCTCGCTCGTCTGCATTGTTCCGCACGGCGCCGCGCCCGGACAGGCGTTTGAAGTCACGGACCTCGATCTGCACCTTCGTATCAACAGGCTGGTGCGGTTCCAAGTCTATACGTCGACGCGCCACGAACAGACAAAAACCGGCGACGTGGTCGAACCAGACCCGGAAGAATTCCACGCCCTGCCTCCGCTCGAGACGGTCGCGACGGTCGCTCGGACCCCGAGAGAAGAACTCGCCTCCGCGATTCCCATCCGGTTGAACGCTGGAGTGAACGAATTGGGGCTGTTGCAGGTGTCATGCCGAAGCCTCGCTCCGGATATCCGACAGTCCTGGCCGCTCGAATTCAACCTGCGGCCGCAAGAGGCCAAGCCCACCCCGCAGGCTGTAGAGCCCGCATCGCCGGCGCCGCCGGAACCCGATGTTGCGCCGGGCGCGCTCGCCGACGCCGGGCGACGGATCACCGCCGCGTTCACGCAGCCTCTCGGCAAGCGCGAGAAGCTGACGGCGCCGCGGCTCCTTCAAAGCCTCGAGCAGAGTCTCGGCCGTTCCAGGGGCGATTGGAATGGGATTCTCCTCCGCGACCTCTGGACGAGCCTGGAAGCGAACCAGACGGGCCGCGCGCATTCGGTCGAGCATGAGGAGGTGTGGTTGATCCTCGCTGGTTTCCTGCTGCGCCCTGGCTTTGGCGTGCCGATGGATGATCTGCGCATCGACGGACTGTGGCGCATCTGCCGCGACGGGCTTCGCTTTCCTGGCAAGCGAACCAAGCTTCAGGAATACATCCTGTGGAGACGGGTGGCGGGCGGCCTGTCGGGGGAAAGGCAGGAAATCCTGCTTGCGTCGGAACAAGACAAGCTCCGCCAGCAGAAAAACGCTTCTCCCGAACTGATCCGCCTGGCCGGATCGTTCGAACGGATCGGCCGGGAACGGAAGGCGGAGCTGATCGAACGCTTTATGGAAACGGTCGTGGCGCTCGCGTCCGAGAAGAAGCACTGTGCGCCCTATCTCGCAGCGCTAGGATTGCTTCTAAACCGGACTCCGCTTTACGCCGGACCGGAGAGCATCGTGGCGCCGTCACTTGTGGAAGGCGCCTACGAGGCGTTTCGCCGATTTGATTGGAGCGACCCGGAATTAGTGGAGGCGCAGACGATGTTCCTGCGGGCGGCTCGCGCCGTCGACGACCGGC
The DNA here is from genome assembly GCA_049287975.1 of Roseiarcus sp. Taxonomy (GTDB): domain Bacteria; phylum Pseudomonadota; class Alphaproteobacteria; order Rhizobiales; family Beijerinckiaceae; genus Roseiarcus. The sequence goes on along the minus strand of JBAQGU010000800.1, from coordinate 4,383 downwards.
GTCTCGATGCCCCGAAATCGCTACGCAACCAAATCGCCGATAGGTTGCAGAAATGCGGAATTCCGCAAGTCAAAGTCGAGCGCGTCAGACATTTCGTGCCGGTCGAGCGAGCGGAACGGCTCAGTTTGTACGGGGAGGCTTTGCCGGCCGGGTTGATTCTGAGCGAGTAAAGGGCGACCCTAAAGGGCGGAGCCCGCGTTCACGGGCCCAGCAAGACTATATGAATGGGGGGCGCCGGATCGAAGATCGCCTCGACGTCCGCTCGGCCAAGGGTTTCGGACGTCTGGCGCGGGTCCACATCGTCACCGAGCCGCGCGCGGGCTTGCGAAATTAGTTAGCCGATTTTCCCGCCAGCTTCATTAGCGCCGAGTGACTATTCAACCACTTGAGGCCTTCCAACACGCAGCAACGTCGCCGCGGCTCGCGTATTCATGAAAACTGCTGCAAGAGCCGCCGCTGTGCGCGCTATCGATCAAGCCCCCCTATTTCGCCGGGGGACGGTCGAGGAAGATGGCTCATAGGGTTTTAGCGACTTGATAAGTGGACGGTATCGGAGCCAGGCGGCAGGATTCCCTGTTGCGCGGCGGTCGCCGGGTTCACCGGTGGACATCTCGGTTTCGGGATCGAAAATGTGTCACGCGTCGGGCTATGATAGTCACCCCCTTCCATGGTCGATGCATTCGTGTCTATGGGCCGTTCGTGAAATCCCATTTCAGGCGTTCGCAATTGAGCTTTGCGATCGAGCCCGCCGCAGACCCGCCGAAACGCGCCACATTGCGCGATGATCTGCCCCAGCAACTCGCACGGCTGACGCCGACGGAGCAGCGTATCCTCCGGCTGAAAGCGCTGGTCGGTGAAGCGACAAACAAAACCGACTTCCAGACCCTTTTGAACGGATCGGGCGTTACCGCGCCAGTCGGCGGCTCATGGAGCTACAACCTGGTCAACCAAATACTGAACCGACTTTTGACACTCGGCCTGTTGAAACCGGATTTTTTCTTGTCTCGAACCGCTGCGACACCCCCTCGCGGTCGAAATGATCGCGGCGCCAGAGGGGCCCGTAGCCGCAGAGGCGGTGCGCCGGATGTTTCCGGCCGCCGTGAGTCGCCCCTATTATTATTCGTATTCCCCCCCAATCGGACCTCGGCGCCAGCGTCAGATTGCGATTGTCGATCTACCAAAAATGACGGCGACGCCTTCCGAGCGCACAGGACGCTGTCTTTTCTGGACCCGGCTCGGCCTTGGAGTTTCTGCTGCAACTGCTCCAGCGTCAGCGTCAGCCAGCAATCTCGGTGGAATGGCCGGAAGGCAAACGCCTGAGCCGTCTTCGATTTCGTTGCGAACGAACGGGACGCGCCGAGCCGCAGCCACTCGCCGAGCTTGGACCAACGTCGTCGGCCCGAGACGTTGCGAACCGCGATCGCGGTTGCCTTCTTTTGTCCGGCGGTCCCTATCATCGTTTTTGGGAGCCGCCGGGGCCTTCGGCTTAGCACGTGCCCGATCAACGCATTGGATTACACTTGGAAAACAGAGGTGAGCAAGCATGTGCCTATGCCAGCGGCGGTCGAGGCCAGGATGATATAGTCGATCCTCTTGAACGGGGAAGCGGGAGGATTGGTTGTTTAGTTGTTCTTCGTGCGAAGCGAGTAGATCAGGACGGCAGGAGGCCGAAGAAGGCACCAGTGATCATTGTGATTACTCTTTCTCATTCTCTCAGGTTGTTTGGTTAGTGGATGGTGGGGATCGGGGACGAAATGACCGCTGCCCAAGGGCGCGAGGATTGGCCCCAGGATCATGAGGACGAAGATAACAACCACGAGCTACCATATGAAGTTGCCAATATCGTGTCCCTAGTTCAACGCCACTTGGTTTGAGCCTCGATGCGCCTGGTCTCGGCTTTGGACACGGAACGTGACACACAAGTGTTAAATCACTCTTTGATCGTGGTTGGCTCTCGCCTCGGCGATGTTAGTTGGTTAACAGATACGCGATATTGTTCTTGCAATAAGCGCCCAGACTTGCACCTGCCGCATATCGTCGAGAGCGCTGAGGGCGGGGTTAAAGCGCTTCGCCAAGCGAGAAGGCTCCCCCGGAGCGCCGGTCAACCATTTTGCTCAATTTTGGCCAAAATCGCCGGTCACCACGAAGTGAGTTAAACGCGCAGCAACGCAGGTTACCCAAGATTTGAGCGCTTTGCTCGGAAGCCTGATTCCGATTTGCGCTCAAAAGAGCAGCGGACGGGCGAGGGCAGCACTTCAGTGGAGGTCACCATGCGACTTGCCTCCGATCGGTTCTTACCGCCGGGTTTCTGACGATCACCAGTGCGGAGGTTGTCGGTCTATTCGAGGAGGGTCTCGCTGCGTACGAACGGCATGATTACGCGATAGCTTTGCAGGTTTGGCGACTATTGGCGGACCATGGAGCCGCAAGCGCACAAAACAAACTCGGAAACATGTATGCAAATGGCGAAGGCGACGCGGTTCCGCCTGTGCCCGGGCTTCAAAGACGTGCCTGAGACCCTCCCCCCTGAGTGGCGCGGGAGTGCACCTGTAGGTCCGGCAATTGATCCCGACCCACTGGTTCCTTTGTGGCGTGGAAATATGTCCGACCCCCGCCGAGGCCCAACGGCTGGCGCGTAGATGAAAGCCGATGTCAGACCAAAAAGCGACAACGTCCGCGCCTGAAAGAAATATCATCCGGTAAAAAGACGGTATCCCCCCGCTCAATCGATGATTGATCCGGGAGGTTGTTTGGCACTTCGAAGTCGCGCCCCTAGATGTTTTCTGTTTGGTACGTGAGGGTTTAAGTTATGTCCATATCATCGAATTGGCCACCTCATGCTCGAGCCGCTACCCTAAGTCCGAACCGCCTCCTTCGTCGATGCCTCGGACAGACTCGAAAGGATGAACAAATGAAAAGACTTCTCGTCATGGCCGCACTGATCGCTGGAAGCGGAAATGCGCAAGCCGGCGTGATGTGCAGCGTGTTCGGCCACGGCTGCATCCAGGTGTGGAACGATGCCGTGCTGGAATGCAACCGCGACTATCTGTTCGGCCAAGTCCACGTGTGCGAGGTCATCGTGTGCCAGAAGATCGCGCACCATCCGGAGTTTTGCGACGGTATTGACAATCTGTGGCACGCCTGCGCGGTTTCCGCGACCGACGAAAGCTCGTTGCGGCAGTGCAAAGGAGCGACCTACTGATGCACAACCATGTCCGCGACGCGAAGCCCACGTCGCGATTCGCACCGAACGCACGGATAAAGTCCACGGGTCTGATGCAGGGTTGCCGATGACGATGACGATGACGTGACCCTGAGCAGATTCGCCTATTAAACGTTGTAGCGTCTAAGTTCGGAATTTTTACAAATTTAATACGAGTAAAAAGGTGAACCGCCCCGCCCTCCGCTTTTCCATTCCCCCTGGGGGTGGTCCGCGGGAAAAAGAATCCTTTCCGGCGCTGCCGGCCGGCAGGCGCTGCACTTTGGTGGGCAAGCGGAAGAGTGCCGCGCGGGTGGCCTTCCATGCGATCCTGGAGCCTACGCGGGGGTGGTGGGTCAGACCGGAGCCCCATCAGACCGGAGCGCCCTTCGCCCTTCAGGTATGTCGCTCTCGCGTCGAGGAGTGTGCGCTCACTTTCGCTCTCGCCCCCATTCACTTGGGCGGCGAAGTTCGCGAACGCTTATCGGGCATATGTTGGGCACGTGACGCCTTGGGCGTCCGTATTTTGCTGTAACTGTTTGATTTCCTTGGCGCTCCCAAGGGGAATCGAACCCCTGTTTTCGCCGTGAGAGGGCGACGTCCTGGACCGCTAGACGATGGGAGCGAACAGGCGCCGTCAGGCTATATCGAGACGAGGGAGCGATTGCAAGGCGGCGGATCGGGGTGGGCAAGCCCCCGCGAGGCCATCGTCTGCCCCGTTCGACCCGTCGACGGCGTACTCGGCGTTGTCGATGATCGCGCTCGCCAGATGCGCCTGATTGGCCGAAAAGCGGACCGTCAGCAGATAAAGATCGGGACTCCCGGGCGACCACACTTTGAGCTTCGCATGCCTTGGATCGGGATCGAATCCTTGCGAGTTGATGTTCCGAGCCTGTCCTTTGTTGGCGGGCGTCTCGAATTCTACGAGGCGGGCGTTCTTGTAGACCGTCTTGTCGGCGGGATATGGCCCGAACGGAAAGTTGCTGTTCGGCTCTATGCCTTCAGCGATCACGCTCGTGATGAAGGCCTGCTCCAACTTCGGCCGCTCGCCGGCAATCCCGCGGCCGCGAGCGTGCGGAGCAGGGCTCGGCTCGACCAGGACCTCTCAGTATTGGCGCCGGGCGAGAGGCGACCAGCGATCACGCGGCGCGCGCCACGCGGCGAGGGCCCGCGCCAGCAGACCC
>JBAQGU010000799.1:0-6378 GCA_049287975.1 Roseiarcus sp. | reverse complement strand
CGGCTGATCGAGCGGAGGCAGATCCGTGTCGATCAGAAGATGATGATGGCCGGAATTCGCTTTGTCGGAACCGGCGGGCGCCACGCCCATCCCATGCAGCCCGAAGTGGATGGTCGTGGTCGGCCCGATCGTTGCGCCATCCTTCAGGTCGACGAAATAAGCCGAGGCCCCTGGCGGCGAAGGCGCACCGCTGGCGGCGACGTTTACATGGATGGGTGGCGAGAACACAGGGGGCGAGTGCGGAATATGGTCCTTGTCGCCCAGCAGGAGCTGTAGCGTGTGCGGTCCAGGCGTGAGCGTCAAGTCGACCTCGGTCTGTCCGGCCCCGAAATGAATATGATTTTCATCGTTCGGGATCGGCTGATCGAGCGGAGGCAGATCCGTGTCGATCAGAAGATGATGATGGCCGGAATTCGCTTTGTCGGAACCGGCGGGCGCTACGCCCATCCCATGCAGGCCGAAGTGGATAGTCGTGGTCGGCCCGATCGTCGCGCCATCCTTCAGGTCGACGAAATACGCCGAGGCCCCTGGCGGCGAAGCCGTAGGTCCGCCGGTCGCGCCCGCCTCGGCGAACGCGGGGGAGAGCGTCAGGCTCAAGAGCAAGCCGACTATCGTTGCCGTGAACGTCCTCACAGCGATATCCCCTCCCTCACAATTTCGCCGTACATCCTCGTTTGACGCCGCGGACGATAAAGACGGATGCAAGGCTCCTGACCCGACTACAACATATGACCGCAGCGAATGCATTAAAAAAACTACGGATAGCCGAGCGACCCTCAAATCGGATCCACATTCACAAAAATATAATGATGAAGCGACGATGTTTCTCGATCTTCCCGACCCCATCGGGCCGACTGAGGAATCGGCGCGTTCGACTGCAGTTGAATATTGCTTTCTCGATGCGAACGGATAGGATTCCTGTCGTTTCCCGCCGGATCAATTTTTTGGCCGATCTTTGAAAAGCGCAGAGCAAAGTAGCAGGGGGAGCAGAAATGTACGCCCGAGAATTGCAGTGATGCGCGGTCTGAAACAGCCGGGAAGGCGTCTCCTGACCGCGCTATGCCTTTCGGCATTGCCGACGCCAGCCGATCCGCAGGCGCTCGAGGCGCACAAGCCGGGAGAGGTTTTTCGCGATTGCCCTGACTGTGAGGAACTCGTCGTCGTACCGTCCGGCGACTTCGTCATGGGTTCGAACGACAATCCGGCCGAAGCCCCGCCACATCACGTCGTGATCGCTCAACCCTTCGCGGTCGGCCGTCGAGAAGTGACTTTCGCCGAATGGGATCTCTGCGTCGCCGCGGATGTTTGCAAATATACGCCCAGCGATCACGGCTGGGGGCGCGGCGAGCGCCCTGTAATCGATGTCAGTTGGGAAGACACGAAACCGTTCATAACCTGGCTTTCGCAGAAGAGCGGACAAACCTACCGTTTGCTCACTGAAGCCGAATGGGAATACGCGTCGCGCGCAGGGACGGTATCGTCCTATTGGTGGGGAAAGGACGTCGGGGTCGCGAAGGCCAAATGTCTCGAGTGCGGCGGGGATCCGGCCAAGCAAACCGTGCCGACAGGATCGTTCCGGCCCAACGCGTTTGGCCTTTTCGATACCTCGGGCAACGCGGCCGAGTGGGTTCAAGACTGCTGGAACGCCTCTTACCGCGGCGCCCCGCAGGACGGCTCCGCCTGGAACACGGGAGATTGCGCGCTTCACGTTTTGCGCGGCGGTTCGTTCGCGAACAAGGCCAATGCCGTCAGATCCGCGTCGCGCTTCAGATACGACTTCGATGTCCGATACTACGCCAACGGATTTCGGGTGGCTCGGGAACTGAAGTGACGGGACCTGGCTCCAAAACGATGGGACCCGCCTCCAAACGATTGGGGGGCCGCAGGTCGGGTCGACCTGTTTCTTGGCGTTTATTGGCGTGGTAGGTCGTCGTCGCTGGATTTGCGCCATCCCAGAGTCATCTGGATGAGCGGATTGGTATATCGAAACAGTGGCTTCGAAAGTTACCATGAGTTGGCTCATTCGTCTCTTTCTCGCAGGTTTTTGCGTCGCGACGCTGGGCTCGATGGTGGCTCGCGACGCCAGCGCGGATACCCGCGTCGCGCTGGTCGTCGGCAACGCCAAGTATGAACACGCCGACGTTTTGGCGAATACCGTCAACGACGCCATGGCCGTCTCCTCGGTGCTGAAAAAGGCCGGTTTCGACGTCGATGAGCGCGACAACCTGAGCGTCGTCGAGTTCAAGCGCGCAGTTCGCGATTTCGCGAGAACGGCGGCGAACGCCGATATCGCGGTCGTCTATTATTCCGGGCACGGAGTGGAGTTTGACGGCACAAATTATCTAATTCCGACAGACGCGAGATTGGCGAACGACTCCGACGTCGAGGACGAAGCGATTCCGCTCGATCGCGTGCTTGCGGCCACGCGCGCCGCCAAAAAGCTCAGCCTGATCATTCTCGACGCCTGCAGAGAGAATCCATTCCTGCACCTGGAGGGTGGCATGGCGACCAAGCGCGTGTCGTTCAAAGGGCTTGTGCCCCTCGAATCGACCGGAACGAATACTCTGGTCGCCTATGCCGCCAAGGCGGGTTCGGTTTCGTTCGATGGCAGCGGCGCCAACAGTCCCTTCACGACGGCGCTGGTGAAATACATCGCCGAACCGGGTCTCGACATCAGAATGGCGCTGGGGAAGGTTCGAGACGAAGTTTTGGCGACCACGGGCAATGCGGAGGAACCGTCCATCTACGGATCGCTCGGGGGAAGCAACATTTTCCTGGTCCCGGCGTCATCGAAAGCCGGGCCTCTCGACGGTCAGGACGCCGACCACGTCGCGGCGTCGGATTATGAAATGGCGGAACGCCTCGGTTCTCGTCAGGCGTGGCAGGTCTTTCTCGCCGCTCACAATTCCGGCTATTACGTCAGCCTCGCTCGCATTCACCTGGCCAGGCTGCAACCGATCGAGGCGAAGCTGCCGCCGATCGAGGCGACAAAGCCGACCATAGCTGCGTCGGAGACCCCAAACAAAGCCGGGACGCCGAGCGCCAGCCGCCCTCTCCCGAGCGCCCAACAACCCACAGGCGTCATCGCATTGGCGCCGGAGCGAGCCTGCAAGTCTGACGCGGCCAAGTTGGCGGCCCTGCGCTCGGATCCTTCGCCGGAGCAAGTCGCGAAGTTTTCGGGCGCGCTGACGTGCGAAGATTTGCGGCCTCAAGTCGAGCGCTTCATGGAAAGTCTGGGCATGGAAATCTCGGCTGACGTCAAGACCGCAGCGCTCGAGGCCCCAACCAAAAGCGTTTCGGATATCGTGCAGATTTGCACGCGCGAATCCGAAGAGCTGTCGCGGCTCCGCGCGAATCCGATTCGCGAGAATGCAGTTCGCTTCGCGCGCGATCTGAAGTGCGCAAATCTCAAAGCGCAGGTCGCTCGTCTGCTCGAAAGCATCAGCGATTGACCGAAAAGTCTTGTCAGTAGAGCCGCGGGCAAAGCAGCCGGCCCCGCGCAAGGGGGGGCGTTCGCGGGGCTAACAGGGCGCGGGACAGGGGGGCCGCCGGCGGATTGGTGTTTGGTCGTCGTCGCTGGATTTGCGCCGTCCCATAGTCTCGATCTAGATGAGCGGACAGGTATATCGAAACAGCGTCTTCGAGAGTTACCATGAGTTGGCTTATCCGTCTCTTTCTCGCCGGTTTCTGCGTCGCGACGCTGGGCTCGATAGCGGCGCGCGACGCCAGAGCCGAAACCCGCGTCGCGCTGGTCGTCGGCAACGCCGGGTATGAACGCGCCGACGTTTTGGCGAATACCGTCAACGACGCCGTGGCCGTCTCCTCGGTGCTGAAAAAGGCCGGTTTCGACGTCGATGAGCGCGACAACCTTGGCGTTGTCGAGTTCAAGCGCGCAGTTCGCGATTTCGCGAGAACGGCGGCAAACGCCGATATCGCGGTCGTCTATTATTCCGGACACGGAATGGGGTTTGACGGCAGAAATTATCTAATTCCGACCGACGCCAGATTGGCGAACGACTCCGACGTCGAGGACGAGGCGATTCCGCTCGATCGCGTGCTTGCGGCCACGCACGCCGCCAAAAAGTTCAGCCTGATCATTCTCGACGCCTGCAGGGAGAATCCATTCCTGCACGCAGAGGGCGCCATGGCGACCAAGCGCGTGTCGTTCAAAGGGCTCGTGCCCGTCGAATCGACCGGAACGAATACACTGGTTGCCTATGCCGCCAAGGCGGGTTCGGTTTCGTTCGATGGCGCCGGCATGAACAGTCCGTTCGCGACGGCGCTATTGAAATACATCGCCGAACCGGGTCTCGACATCAGAATGGCGCTGGGGAAGGTTCGAGACGAGGTTTTGGCGGCCACGGGCAATCAGCAGGAGCCGTCCATCTATGGATCGCTCGAGGGAACCACCAATTTCCTGGTCCCGGCGCTATCGAAGCCCAGGGCTCTCGACGGCCAGGAGGCCGACCGCGCCGCGGCGTCGGATTACGAACAGGCGGAACGCGAGGGTTCTCGCCAGGCGTGGCAGGTCTTTCTCGCCGCTCACGGTTCCGGCTATTACGCCGATCTTGCACGCATTCACCTCGCCGGGCTGCCGCCGGCCGAGACGAAACTGCCGCCGATCGCGACGACAAAGCCGACCATAGCTGCGCCGGAGGCGCCAAACAAAGCAGCCGCGCCTCTCGACGGTCAGGACGCCGACCACGTCGCGGCGTCGGATTACGAACAGGCGCAACGCGAGGGTTCTCGTCAGGCGTGGCAGGTCTTTCTCGCCGCTCACAGTTCCGGCTATTACGCCGATCTCGCCCGCATTCACCTCGCCAGGCTGCCGCCGGTCGAGACGAAGCTGCCGCCGATCGAGGCGATAAAGCCGACCATAGCTGCGCCGGAGACGCCAAACAACGCTGGGCCGGCGAGCGCAGGCCGCTCTCTCGAAGACGCCCGACAACCCGCGGGCGTCATCCCATCCCATACGATGACGCCGGAGCAAGCCTGCAAGTCTGACGCGGCCAAGTTGGCGGCCCTGCGCTTGAATCCTTCGCCCGATCAAGTCGCGAAGTTTTCGAGCGCGCTCATGTGCGAAGATTTGCGGCCCCAGGTCGACCGCTTCGTGGAAAGTCTGGGCATAGAAATCCCGGGTGATCAAAAGAGCAGGACGCTCGAGGCCCCACCCCAAGGAGAGGCCTCGGATCGAGAGCAGATTTGCAAGCGCGAATCCGAGGAGCTATCGCGGCTCCGCGCCAATCCGATTCGCGAGAATGCAGTTCGCTTCGCCCGCGATCTGAAGTGTGAAGATCTCAAAGCGCAGGTTACTCGGCTGCTCGAAAGCATCAGCGATTGACCGAGTAGTCTCGTCGGTGGAGCTGCGGAGCGGTTTTGCGCGGTCCGACCCCATCCGGCTCGCGCGCTTGACGATCATGGAACCGACGGCGAGGCCGAGCTCACAGAAAACCGGCGACAGGACGAAGCTGAAAGCGGCGTCGCCTCAGCAGAGGCGAAAAGACTGCGCGACTCGCTGCGCCTTCCGCGATTTTGTCCCGATAACCATTTGGCCGACACGACCAAGGCAAAAAGAGCCCCGCGCACGGGGGGTACGAGCGCGGGGCCAACAGGGCGCGGAACAGGGGCGCCGGCGCCCATGAGATCTGTTGTAGATCGGCTTCGGCCGGTCCGATGTGGCGCAAGTCACATTCCGAGCGGGGGAGGCGCGTGGTTCGCTAACGAGAAACAAACTGGTAAGGTCCTGCTTTCCATGCCATTTTCCGTCATGGCCGGGGCATGGCCCGACGAAGGACGGGCGTTCGTCCGAGCGCCCTATGCGCGGCCATCCACCTGGTTCAGCTTGCACGCGGTCCAAATGCTTGGCCGACAGGGCGGCCTCAGTATAGGTACCACGGCGCCATTGGACGACGCGGATGGCCGGGACGCCCCGAAACGCTATGTCCAATTGCCACGTCATCCTCCCGTGTTTCTGAGTGGACATTTTGCAACAGACTTATGCAACGAGAAAGCCCAATTATTTCAAAGCCCCCAGTGTTTCATATATCTTGAATTGTGCAACGTCACTGCCCAAAAATGTGTATGATTTAATCATACACTACGGTATGATGTCCCTGTAAGGAGATTCAGCCATGCGGAACACTCAACCTATCAGCGTCGCGCTGCCTCACGACGCGAGGTCCAGCCTGGGAGGCCCATCGAAACAAGCATCACGCCACAGCCGATTGGCAATTCACAACCGCCGACGCCCGCGTCAAACTCAAGAGGCTCTACCCCCAATTCTGAGCGACTCGGGCGACTAGGTTATACGGGGGGCAACGCGCGGGCGAGTGGCCGGCGGCGGCGTCCACCGTCGTGAAAGGAATGACCGCTAAGGAC
>JBAQGU010000798.1:0-2132 GCA_049287975.1 Roseiarcus sp. | reverse complement strand
GGCGATCCAGACGACGGCCGTCGTTCCGTCGGCCTGCGAAAACACCTGGACCGACGCATTGTAGTGGGTCGTTCGACCGCCTTCGGCGGTCCACACGAGCCGCCGCGAGGCTCCGTCTATCGTAACGATCGGCTCGCGCACCACCATGCCGTTGCCGAACGTCACGACGCGGGCGCCCGGCTCGAGCTTGGTATCGACGACGAAGCCGGGAACGAGGCGCGTATGCAGCGCCCCGATGTCGGCGATGGCCGCCCATACGTCGTCGGGCCTCGCTTTCGTCTCGATTTCTTTTCGAATCGAGGCCATTTCGCTCAACTCTCGCTGCTGGAATAAGCCTCGATCCGGTAGCCGTCGGGATCAACGACGAAGGCGGCGAAATAATTGGGCCCGTAGTCTTCCCGCAGACCGGGTTTGCCGTTGTCTCGCCCACCTGCCGCGAGCGCGGCGCGATGGAAGGCGCCGACACTTTCGCGGCTGGGCGCCGCGAAACAAAAATGCAACCCCGATTTCGTGTCGGGCGGAACCGGGCTCTCGGTGAGATTGAGCCAGAACCGAGCCGCATCGCCGCCGTATCCCAGCGACGATTCTCCCGGGCTCATGCAAGCATAGCCCAGCGGCTTCAGGGCTGCGTCATAGAAGGCTTTCGCTTTGGCGATGTCTCGAACGCCGATCGAAACATGATCGATCATCTTGATTTCTCCGTTTTCGTTGGCGCCGGCTCTCCCAAAGGTCGACGGCGCCGCTCACGAGCCCAGAATGACGCTTTGCCGGTTTCATCGCTTGGGGAAAATTGCGGTATTCTGCACGCATCGAATGTTTCGCGCTAACGAGAAGACAGACGGGTTAGCAATTGATAATCATGCCGTTTTCCGTCATGGCCGGGCATAGTCATTCGCCGCGGTGATATAAACGGTGAATGCCTGTGCAACACTATCGCGATCCCCAGTCGCCTCGACGCTGCCAGACGCGGTCGCTGACCGTGTCATTTCAACTTGGTCGGCTCTCGGAAAATTTGGCGCTCTACGACGGCCGCGCTCAGCGAGCGCGGCTACAGTTTCGCATCCACACTGTGACATAACACGTTGAACTTGGTTGATTTTATCAGACGTTCTTGCTACTGATGCCGGAAAATTGCTATCCTTTCGGACCATGGCGAAAGTGCTTTCCGACGATCGCGTTTCGAGCGAGGAGGGCCGACATGATCGGCTGAACGTTCGTCCCATCGCTGGCGGCGAGGATTGGAGCGTCAGCGAATTCATCTGCGCGGCGGGCCCTGGCGATCGGCCCTTCGAGGAACTGCACGACGGATATACGATCGCAGCGGTCGTGAAAGGGTCTTTCACGTACAGGGCGGACAGCGGCGTCGCACTCATGCATCCGGGCGCGCTATTGCTGGGGAACAGCGGCAAGTGCTTCGAGTGCGCTCACGAGCACGGCGCCGGAGACCGCTGCGTTTCGTTCAACTTCTCGCCGGAACTCTTCTGCGAGATCGCAGCGGGCGTCGCCGGAACGAGCCGTTACAAATTCTCCGCCCCGATGTTGCCCGCAGGCAAGCGCTCGATCCCCATGCTCGCGCTGATCGAGGCGATCGCGCGGGATGCGACCCCGCTCCACATCGAGGAGGTTGCGACTCGACTGGTCGAGACGGTCGTCTCCGCCTTTTCGGATCGCGTTCGTTCGCCGATGCCGCCCTCCAGGCGCGAGATCCGTCGCATCGCGGACGCAGTTCGACACATCGAGGCTCACGCCGCCGAATCTCTCGATCTCTCCGGTTTGGCCGCGCTCGCGAATGTGAGCAAATATCACTTCCTTCGCATTTTTCGCCGCGCGATCGGAATGACGCCTTACCAATACCTGCTGACCGCGAGAATGCGGAGGGCGGCCGTCGGCTTGGCCGGCTCGTCGGACTCGGTCTTGTCGATCGCGCTCGACAGCGGATTCGGAGACCTGTCGACGTTCAACGCTCGCTTTCGTAGCATTTTCGGCGTTACCCCGACCGCGTACCGATCGGCGTACGCCAATCGGCGAACCGTTTCGTCGCCCGCGGCCCTTCCCGTCATTGCGAGCGAAGCGAAGCAATCCACGGTTCCGCGGCCGCGCGCTCGCCGAATTGGCCGCGCCGCAGGTTCTTG
>JBAQGU010000797.1:0-1637 GCA_049287975.1 Roseiarcus sp. | reverse complement strand
CGTTCGTTTTGTCGCCGCCCGTGATGGTCAAATTGCAGTACGTTCATGAGCTGATACAGCAAGCTGCGTCGGAAGCCGCCGACCAAGATCGGTCGATGGAACGCGCCGCGTGAGCCGATTCTGAGCGGCGCCGTCCCATTCGGTCGCACCCACGGAGACGCAGATGGCGCCGCGCCCGTTCTGGAAAGGTTATCTGAAACTCTCATTGGTCACTTGCCCCGTCGCGATGATGCCGGCGACCACCGAGGGAGAAAAAGTGCGGTTCCATACGCTCGATCGCGCGACGGGCCATCGCGTCGCGAGCCGTTACATCGACGCGGTGACGGGAAAGCCCGTCGACGAGAACGAGGAAGTCAAGGGCTACGAGCGCGGCGACAATGATTTCGTGGTGTTGGAAGACGACGAGCTAGAGGCCGTCGCGCTGGAAAGCACCAGAACCATCGATATCTCGACTTTCGTCGGGAAGGATACGATCGACTGGGTCTGGTTCGACCGGCCGCATTACCTCTTCCCCGATGACCCCGTCGGCGAACAGGCGTTCTCGGTCATCCGCGATGCGATGGCGGAAACCAAGACCGTAGCCGTCTCGCGGCTCGTCCTCTATCGACGCGAACGGGCCGTGATGCTCGAACCTCGCGATAAGGGGATCGTGCTCTGGACTTTGCGTTATGGGGAAGAGGTCCGAGATCCCGAACCTTATTTCGCCGGAGTCGACAGCGGGCCGCCTGCACCCAAAATGCTGAGTCTCGTCACAACCCTCATCGACAAGGGCACGAAGCCCTGGAATCCCGAGATGGTTTCGGACCCCGTGCAGGATCGCCTGCTCGACATCATCGCGGCAAAGCAGGCGAACCGGCCGGCGCCGAAGGCCAAAGCCAAACCGGAGCATGGCGCAGAGGTCATCAATATCATGGACGCGCTGCGGAAGAGCCTCGGCTCGGCGGGCGCCGCTCGCAAGCGCTGAGGAAACCAACTTCAACTCGCCTTGCGGTGAGCGGTTCGGGCGGAGGGCTTCGGCTTTCGCGTTTCTTTCGTGGGCGCCGCCTTCTTGACCCTCTTGCCGCCGCTGGCCTTCTGACTCGACGCGGACGCCGCCCCGTCGGCTCCCGACGCCTCGGCGCTTCGCCGCAACGCGTCCAGCAGATTGACCACATTCGAAGCGGCTTCGGGCTTACGGGCGGGAATCGGCCGCCCCTCCAGTTTGGCGCGAACGAGGTCGGCCAAGGCCGCTTCATATCGGTCGTGGAAGGACTTCGGATCGAAGCTGCCGCGCTTGGTCGCGATGATATGCTTGGCGAGGTCGAGCATTTCTCCGTCGATCTTCGCGTCGGCGATGTCCTGGAACGCTTCGGCCGCCGAGCGAACTTCATAGTCGAAGTTCAGGGTAGCCGCGATCAGGCCTGCGCCGTACGCGCGCACCAGCAAGGTGCGCACGCGCCGAAAAAGAACCGTCTGGGCGATGGCGACGACCTCTCGGGCCCGCAGGCCCTCACGCAGAAGGACATAGGTCTCGCGCGCCGCCGGGGAGCCCGGTCCCAAATAATATGGACGATCGAAGTAGACATCGTCGATTTTGGCGCAAGGTATGAAGGCCTGCACCGAAAGCGTCTTGTCCGAATCGGGGAGGGCCGCGGCAA
>JBAQGU010000796.1:0-4618 GCA_049287975.1 Roseiarcus sp. | reverse complement strand
AACTTCGAGGGACCATTGTCGCGGCTCCGCACCGCCGCGCTCCGGCTGATCGATGCCGCGCGGGCCTATGAGCGGGCGGCCAAGCGGGGGTGAATGCGGGGAGGGGCCTGACGCATGTTTTCGAGCCATTCTCCATTCCCGACAGTCTGTTCCTCGGCGGCCTACCGGGGATCGGATTCCACATCCGCTGAACGGACCAAGTTCCCTGGTCGCAGGGAAAAAAGCAGGGAATTTCTCCGATTCAGCTGTTTGCGAAAATCTGTCTCGAAAACATCTGCGAAGCCAGTATCTTGCGAGAGAATTCCCTACGCAGACGAGCAGGGAATTATTTCGGGCGCGCAGGGAATTGTTTCCGGGTTTGGCGCTAGAGCAGGGAATTTGGCGCGAAATCGATTCTTGCGCTCCGAAATATCAAACTGCGGCAACATGTACCCATGCTTGCCGAGCGACACGCCTCATTTTCCGAGGGTCGACCGAGCGGAACCGACGCGGTCGGCCTCTCCGCGGACGTTTGCCACTCTCACGCCGGGCTCCGGCGGATGGGCGAGGGGAGGCTTCCCAAAATTTGGGAGGCGTGGCGGCGTGGAGCGCTGGCGCCGGCGGCGCGCTACGGAGTAGTCTCGCTATTTGCGACAGGGACGTGGAGGCCGACATGATCGGAACGCGGCGGGTTGTCGGGCGGCTGATCCTGGCGAAGGGTTGCGCGGCAGCCTTGGGCTTGCTCTTGGCCTGCGCCGCAAGCGCGCCGCCCGCGTTCGCCGAAGATGCGGCCGGAACCAGTCGTGAGGACGTCTCTTCGTTGCAGCGACGGTTGACCGATGCCGGCTGCTACAACGGCGCGATCGACGGCGCAGCGGGCGGGGCGCTCGACGCCGCGGTCACGGCCTGCCCTGACCAGGCATCGTTCCTGCGTATCGAGACCGGGATGCATACGGCGGTGATCCGGCGCATCGGGGTCGATGCTTCCTGCCATCGGATCGCGACGGGGTCGGAAGACAAGACCGTGCGACTGTGGTCGCTGCCCGACGGGAAGTTGGAGCGCACGATCCGCCTGCCGACCGGGCTTGGGAACGATGGCAAGCTCAATGCGGTCGCGCTTTCGTCGGACGGCCGTCGCCTCGCAGCGGGCGGGAACTCCTCCGCCTACGCAAAGCTGGGGTCCTCCAGTCTTTCGTTCGTCGATCTCGACTCGGGCTCGATCCGTCGCGTCGGAAGCTTTCCTGAAGTGATCGACAGCATTGGCTTCTCTCCCGACGGCGCTCGCGTTGCGGTCGGCCTGTACCATAACGGCATTCGCGTCTACGACTGGATGTCGGGCGACGAATTGTTGGCCGATCGCGATTATGCAGGCGAAGTCTATGGCCTTGCCTTCGCGCCGGACGGCGCCCTGATCACGAGCAGCTGGGATGGACAGTTGCGCCGCTACGGACCCGATCTGCGCCTCTCCTCCAAACGCGGAGGCCTGTCTGGCCAGCAGCCGTATGGAGTCGCGATTGATCCCGCCGGCCGGCGCTTGGCGGTCGGCTTCGACGATGCGCCGAAAGTTTCGATCTTCGACGCGACTACTTTGGCGCCCATCGCCGAGGCGCACACCGAGGACGTGACGGGCAATGTCGGGCTTGGGAATGTCGCTTGGTCTCGCGATGGCGGCGTGCTCGTGGCGGGAGGCCACGCGCACTTCCAATCGGGCCTCCATTTTCTGCGCCATTTCGATCCGGACGGACGGCGCCGCGGCGCCGACATCCCGATTTCGTCGAACACAGTGATGGATATTCGGCCTTGCGGCGACGGTTTTGCTTACGCAGCGTACGATCCAATATTCGGGCTCGCAAGCGCCGGCGGAATGGTCAAGCTGCTTCAAGGCCCGCGCACCGCCGACATGCGCAACAAGTTTGGCAAGGGGCTGGAGATTTCCGGCGATGGCGCGATCGTGCGCTTTGGTTTGGGCAATGGCGACGACAAGCCGGTGCTGTTCGACGTCGCGGCGGGCTCGCTTGCGAACTCGCCCAGCGCGCCCGCCAGCCTCGCGCCCGCGCGCGTCGACGGCCTGCCGGTCACCGACTGGAAAAACGGCCACGAGCCGAAGTTCAAGGACATCAAGATCGGCCTCGACAACCACGAAATGGCTCGCTCGATCGCGGTTCGGACCGACGGGTCAGGTTTCGCTCTGGGCGCCTCCTGGCATGTTCGCGCCTTCGACCAGGCGGGCAAGCGGATATGGGCACAGCTGGCTCCGGGCGAAGCCTGGGGCGTCGATTTCACCGCGGACGGCCAGGTCCTCATCGTCGCCTTTGGCGACGGCACGATCCGCTGGCTGCGGGGGTGGGACGGCGTGGAGCTGCTCGCGCTGTTCGTCGACGTTCCGACCCGCCGCTGGGTCGCCTGGACGCCGACCGGCTATTACATGGCGTCGCCCGGCGGCGAGGATTTGATCGGCTGGCACCTCAACCGCGGCTGGACACAAGAGGCCGATTTCTTCCCTGCTTCGCGCTTCTCCGCGCGCTTCAACCGGCCCGACATCGTGCAACTCGTCCTGAAGACGCATGACGAAGCGGAGGCGGTCGATCAGGCCAACGAAAAGGCCAAGCGCAAGCAGGATACGGCGCCCATCGAGACAACGCTGCCGCCGGTCATCAAGATCGTCTCGCCGACTGCCGAGGGCAAGTTCAGCGGCGACGCGGTCGAAGTGATGTTCACCGTGCGCTCGCCGTCCCGCTTGCCGATCGATCGCGTCGACGCGCTGATAGACGGGCGGCCGGTCGAGGCGCGCGGGGTGGCGCCAGCGGCTTCGCAGACGGCCGACTCCTCGGGCGAGACGCGCCATCTTAGGATCCCGGCGCCGGCGCATAACTTCGAGCTGGCGTTGATCGCGCACTCGGGAACCCTGGTCGGCGAGGCGGCGCGGGTCCGCCTCGTCTATGCGGGCGCACCGACCACCGCGGCGGAGGTTCTCAAGTCCAAGCTCTACGCTGTGACGATCGGGGTGAGTGACTATGCCGATCCCCTCCTGCGGCTCGGCTACGCCGCCGATGACGCGCGCGGCTTCGCCGAAGTGCTCCAAAAGCAGAAGGGCGGGCTCTTTGGTGACGTGCAGGTGAAGACGCTCGTCGACGGCGCAGTGACGCGCACGAGCGTCGTCGAAGCGCTGGAATGGCTGGAGGAGCAGGTCACCAGCCGCGACTTCGGCGTCGTGCTGATCGCCGGCCATGGCGTCACCGACGAGAAGCAGCGCTATTGGTTCCTGCCTGCCGACGCCTCTCTGCAACATTTGCGCACCAGCGCGGTTTCGCAGGACGACATCGAGCGCACGATGGGCGCGCTGGCGGGCAAGGCGATCCTGTTTCTCGACACCTGCCACGCCAACGCGGCGGTGGCGCCGGGCGGCGTCGCCGCGCGCGGACCGGTCGACATGAACAGCCTCGTCAACGAATTCGCCAAGACCGAGAACGGCGTCGTGACCTTTGCCTCGTCGCAGGGGCGCGAGACGTCAGTGGAATCCGCCGCCTGGGGCCATGGCGCGTTCACCAAGGCGCTGATCGAGGGGCTCGGCGAGGGCAAGGCTGATCTGCTACACAACGGCTCGATCACGGTCTCCGAACTCGACGCCTATATTGCCGAGCGGGTGAAGACGCTGACCGAGGGCCGTCAGCACCCCGTGATGAGCCGCCCCAACACCATCCCCGACTTCGCCTTCGCGGTCGTGAAGTAGATCGGTAGAAAGCGCAACTAAATAACTGAATTCAGGAGCGGAGCCTTCTTGAGCCCGTGTCATGCTCGCGAACGCGAGCATCCAGACCACGATGCTACAAGCATGGCGGCTTTGCGCCGGCACGCCTGTGTCGTCGTGTCCCCACGGCTGGATACCCGCTTTCGCGGGTATGACAAATGCCGGTCTGCGCGGCAGTTCGTGTTCGATTGACTTCGAACGCCAAATCCGCGACCCTTTCGCTCAGGGAAAACCGGGAGCTGCGCGTGGTTGGCGGGGACTCGTCGCCAGCGGGCGATCGCGTTCTGATCGAAATGTCCGGCGGCGTCGCCGACGTCAGACTCAATCGCCCGGATAAGCTGAACGCGCTCGATGGCGCGATGTTCGAAGCGATCGTCGCCGCGGGCGAGCGGCTGCGGCGCGAGCCCGGCTTGCGCGCAGTCGTCCTTTCGGGCGCCGGGCGCGGATTTTGCGCGGGCCTGGACAAGGCGAGATTCGCGTCGATGGCGGGCGGGCGCGCGGATACCGCCCTCTCCGATCTCGTGACGCGAACGCACGGAATCGCCAACGCCGCCCAGCGGGCGGCGCTGGCTTGGCGCGACATTCCGGTTCCCGTGATTGCGGCGATACACGGCGTCGCGCTGGGCGGCGGTTTTCAGATCGCGCTCGGCGCGGATGTTCGCTATGTCGCGCCCGACGCGCGGCTGTCGATCCTCGAGGTCAAGTGGGGCCTCGTTCCCGACATGGCGGGCATCGCCTTGATGCGCGAGGTGGCGCGCTCCGACGTGATCCGAGAGCTGGCCTTCACCGGGCGCGTCTTCTCCGGCGCGGAGGCCCAGACCTACGGCTTCGCTACCGCCGTCCATGCCGACCCGCTCGCGGCCGCGCGGGAGACGGCGCGCGAGATCGCGG
>JBAQGU010000795.1:0-2790 GCA_049287975.1 Roseiarcus sp. | reverse complement strand
CGCCCAGGCCGAGGCGCTCGCGAAGGACGCGGCCACGAGGATGGAGGAGTTCGTCGTGCGCCGCACCAAGCAGGCCGAGGCGAAAATCGCGCTCGCGGAAGCCCAAGCGGCCGCGGACGTGCGCGCCGCCGCCGCCGACCATTCCACCCGAGCCGCCGAAATCGTGCTGCGCGGCGAGACACAGGGCGCGACCGGCGACGAACTCGTGACGCGCGAGATTTCCGCGCTGAAGTCGCGGCTGAACTAGCGCGCCCCGCTGTAGACGCGGTCGCTGACCGCGTGGGTTCAGCTTGTTGGCATTCGGAAAATGTGGCGCCCTACGACGGCCGCGCTCAGCGAGCGCGGCTACATTTCGTCAGCGCCCGAACTGTTGCCCCTCTTCCAGCGGCGGCTATAAGCTTCGAGGAGGTCGGCTTCCCGCGTCGCCAGGGACGGGCTCGAAGGCGGTGGCGTCCCCCGAACCCGCAACAGGAAAGCGATATCATATGTCCGCAGTTCAGCCTCACGCCGCACCGGCCCACCCCGCCGTCGACCGCGTCGTCACGAGAGTCCGCCACGAGGTGAAAATGCGCAGGCTCGAGGTGCGCCGATCGGTGCGGCTTTCGCCCTCGATGGTGCGCCTGGTGCTGGTTGGTGACGATCTCGCCGGCTTCACGAGCGCGGGGTTCGACGATCACGTGAAGATTTTCCTTCCGGCGCCGGGCGCCAGAGAACCGCTGCTGCCGACCATGGGTCCGAAAGGCCTGGCGTTCCCGGAAGGCGCCGAACGGCCGGCGGCGCGGGACTTCACCCCCCGGAAGTATGACGCCGAAGCCGGCGAACTCACCATCGATTTCGTCCTTCACGACGCCGGTCCGGCGACGGCCTGGGCGGCGAATGCCCAGCAGGGCGACTATCTGGGCGTCGGCGGCCCTCGCGGGTCGATGATCGTGCCCAAAGACTTTCGAATGCACGTCCTGATCGGCGACGAAACGGCGATCCCGGCGATCGCCCGGCGGCTCGAGGAATTGCCTGGCGGCGTCCGCGCGCGTGTCTTCGCCGAGGTCGAAGCGCCTGGGCATGAGCTGAACCTGGAAAGCGCCGCCGATCTCGAACTGACTTGGGTTCACCGAAGCGGCGCGCCCGCGGGCGAAGCTCTCCTCGCGGCCGTTCGCTCCGCGAATCTGACCGGCGGCGGCGACCTCTACGCCTGGGTTGCCTGTGAGTCGTCCGTCGCCAAGCTCGTGCGCTCGCACCTGGTGGACGAGCGCCAGTTCGATCCGAAACGCATCAAGGCGGCCGGTTACTGGAAGCGCGGGGCGGTAGCTGTGCATGAGATGCACGAGGGGTAAAACGCCGGGCGCCAACGATGGAGCTTTTGCGGCTCAGCCGGGCGACAGCCTGACTTCAGCCACTGCAACGACCCCGTCGGTCACATAGCGGTTCACTCGTCCGAGGGAGAGGCGCGCGCCCGGGGAATGCGTTCGGACGTTCGCGACGACATCGTGGCGCTGAAGCTCGGCGATGATGAAGTCGCGCTCCTCGTTCGTATCGGCGTCTGTGGCGTGGGTGATTTGGAAGCTCAGACGGGTCAGTGAAATTCCGGTGTCCTTTGTGACGGCTCCGACCCACAGGACCCGCTCGTCCTCGGCGGGACGATGCGCATCGAGCCAGAACGACGGGGTGTCAACGGTCTCCTCGGCGCGATCGAGCGGCTGTCCCCAGAAGCGCACGTGATGGCGCTGGCGGGGGCTGCCGCCAATCGGCAGTTGGAAGCCGACGTCCTGACCTCGGCCAAAGAGATAGAGCGTGCTGAAGGGCGCCGTTGGGTAAGGCGCGTTGAGGAGGAACGCCCGGACCATCCGCCACGAACTGGCGAAACCCAAGGCATCGGCTTCCGACCAGCCGGCCGCCGCGAAGGCGCGACGGAGTTGGGACATTGTCCCGACCAGGGCGAGATTTACGGGGTCACCCGGCAGGCCGTCGCCCGTGATCGTGTAACTGGGAACTCGCCCCCGTTGCAAAATGCGCAGACCGATACGTATCGCGCGCGGCAGGATCACATAGGCCGCGACGCCATAGGTCGCCGCGACTGCGAGCGCGAGGGGCAGGCGACGGTCCGCGGCGCGGAAAATTACGAAGGCGATCAGCCAAACCGTCGCCAACCCCAGGGCGAACACCAACAGACGCCGGAGCCAACGCATCAGCCACCGCATGCCGCTCCCTCCGCTCGGGCGTACGCCCCGCTCTCGTAAACATTTCCGACATACGGCGAATTTCCGCCACGAGGAAGCGGCGGTCAGCGTGCGTGAGGAAGACTCGGCCGGCCCATTGCACTTGTCAGGCGATAGTCGAAAACATGCGCCGGCGCACCGTCGACCCTCAGATTGACCGTGAATCCATCGGGGCCACGAAAACCTCGGGTCGGCCTGTAGAAAAGCTCCAGCACCTTGGTCGGCTTGCCCGCGCAGGCTCCCGACGACCCGATTTTGGCTTCGGCGGTTATTCGGCCGTTGGCGATGTGGGTCACGGTTCCATGGGACGGGCTCGCGGTCACGTCGACCCAGATTTCCTTGAACGAACAATCGTCGTTCCACCCGGTGTAGTGATCGATTTTGCTCGAACGATCCCCCGGGACGGATTTTTCGATGGTTCGGCATGGGTGGGCGACCATGCAAGCAAGCTCGAGCCGACGACGGCGAGGCCCAATCCACGGCGCATTTCAGAGCTCCCCCATGGGCCGCTTCGCACTAGCCCCGCCGACGCCGGCGGGGCATAAGGAGAAGCCGCGAAATAGGTGCTCCATACGCG
>JBAQGU010000794.1:0-3902 GCA_049287975.1 Roseiarcus sp. | reverse complement strand
AACTACAGTCAGCTACCGTGTCCTTGTGCGCATGTCATTCTTCGTTCGTGCGTGTGTGAGGTAACTGCCCCCGCGATGTTCCCTTCCTCGCGGGGGCTTTCTTGTCGGCAAGTCTTTGACTCGATCGAGCTTACCGAGGGCGTCTTTTGGCCGCTCGACGCCGTGCGCATGCGCATTCTCGACGCAGACGGGTGCGAGGTTCACGAGCGAGTGAGGGCGCCGATCGGTAGGGGCGTGCACCACAGAGCGAAAGACCGCGGGGCTTTTTTAATCTAATCGAGGCTGTGTCTTACGATCTGGAGAGCAATTCTCCAACATCGTGACTCGACGTCGTTAGCCTCGCTCGCCTTGGCGGCGGCCGCCAGATCCCTTCGAGTCACGCATCTCGGAGCTTCGGCCTCACGCCGCACTTGGCTGAGGTCGTCTCCTACCTCGCATGGGGAGGAGCAAGATGACGGCTTCGCCTTGCCGAACCCGCTGAACGGACCGCGCAGGTCGGGAAATACGAGGTCGGCCGTCGTCTCGGATTCCACGCGTGGAAGTGCGCGACGCGCCTGCGCCCGACGAAAACCGCGCTTCGCATCATGGCGCGCCGCAAGCGGCGGATCAGCGGTTGCGGATCGTCGAGCGGCTGACCGGCGGGCTGTCGTGCATATCGCGAACGTCCCCCCGCGTCGGGATCGAATCCGGCGCGCGCGGAGGCCGGTGGGAAAATTTTCCGCCTCGCAAGACATTGAAATCGCCCAAAACCGGGGAAAGACTCTCGTAAACGTCGCCGCCTCCGGAAGAGCCGAGCCGCTCCCCTCCCGTCGCTTGCATCCAGACAGGGCCAGAGTGGGGCCCCTACAAATCCGCGGCAAGAATTTTACCGCGCCGCCCTTTCCGCGCCGTACAGCGCCCGATAGCGTCGCAGACGCGGGGCGTGGAGGGCCGCCCGGGCTGCGTCGGGGAGGAATTCGCGCTGCACCGGCGGGCGCGCGCAGATCGATTTTTCGTCGCCGGCGCCGGCCGCGAGCATCCCGAGCCGCGCGGCGCCCAGCGCCGCCCCCGCTTCCGCGCCAGGCGCCAACTCTATCGTCAGGCCCGTGACGTCGGAGATCGTCTGCGCCCAAAAGCCGGAACGGGCGCCGCCGCCGACGAGCAAGGGCCGGATCGGACGCGCGCCCGCCTCGGCCAGCACATCGACCCCGTCCGCGAAGGCGAACGCGACGCCCTCCAGCACGGCGTAAACGAGCGCGTCGGCGCCATGGCCGGCGGTGAGTCCGGCGAACAGGCCCGTTGCGGCGGGGTCGTTGTAGGGGGTCCGCTCACCCGTGAGATACGGCAGGAAGATCGGCGCGGCGACGATGTCCGACATCGAGCGCGCGAAGGCTTCGGCGGCGTCGACGCAGGCGCCGATTTCCGCGCCGCGGCCGATCACGCCCGATATCCACGACAGGGCGGAAGCCGCCGACAACATCACCGACATGCCGTGCCAGCGCCCCGGCAGCGCATGGCAGAACGCGTGCAGCGTCCGCTCGGGCAAACTGACATAGTGATCGGTGACGGAGAAAACGACGCCCGAGGTTCCCAAGGAGACAAATCCTTCGCCCGCCGCGACGGCTCCGACGCCCACCGCCGAGGCGGCATTGTCGCCCGCGCCGCCCGCGATCGGAATTCGTCGCCCGCCGAGGCCCCAGGCGGCGGCGTATTCCGGCGAAAGAAACGCCGAAACTTCGGAGCCTTCGACGAGGCTCGGCATTTGCGTGGCGCTCAGGCCGGTCGCGGCGAGCAGATCGTCGTCCCAGCGCCGGCGCGCGATGTCGAGCCAGAGCGTGCCCGACGCGTCGGACATGTCCGAGACCGCTTCGCCTGTCAGCCGGAGCCGCGCAAAGTCCTTCGGCAGGAGAATGAGCCGCGTCGCCTTGAAGACGTCGGGTTCATGCTCGGCCACCCAGAGCGCCTTGGGCGCGGTGAAGCCGGGCATCGCCAGATTGCCCGCGCGATGGCGGAAATCGGGAACCCGCCGCTCGAGCTCGATGCATTGCGCGAAGGAGCGCCCGTCGTTCCAGAGAATCGCGGGACGCAGCACCCGATTTTGCGCATCGAGAAAAGTCGCGCCATGCATCTGGCCAGAGAGACCGATTCCCGCGAGGCCGGCGAAAGCGTCCGGCGCGTGGCGGCGGACCGCCGCGACCGCGGCCCCGACGCCTTCGATCCAGTCTTCGGGGTTCTGCTCGCTCCAGAGCGGGTGCGGCCGCGAAATCGCCAAGCCGGCCGAGGCCTCCGCGACGGCGCGCTGATCGGCGTCGATCAGCAGCGCCTTGACCGACGAAGTGCCCAAGTCGAGACCCAGAAACGTCTCGCTCGCGCCCGCGCTCTCGACCATATGTCCCTCTTCCTCGGGCGCGCCTGTCATCGCGACGGGCTCGGCGCGAAGCCCTCGGCGCGCGATCCTAAACAAAAGCCCCGGCGTTGTCGCCGGGGCTCGACTCGAGGCAGCGAAGTTTAGTGAGGCTCGCCGAATCAGGCGACGCTGAGATTGCCCGCCGAGGACTTGCCGGTCCGTTTGTCGGCGACAATCTCATAGGCCACCTTCTGGCCTTCGTTCAGTTCGCGCAGTCCGGCGCGCTCGACGGCGCTGATGTGGACGAACACATCCTTTCCGCCGTCATCGGGTTGAATGAATCCATAACCTTTGGTGGCGTTGAACCACTTGACGGTCCCCTTAGCCATAGAAGTCTTCCATAGTGCGAGTATCGACCCTGAAGGCGCGAAAGCGCCGACGCGAATATCGATATAGGGTAGGTTCGTCGGCGCGCATCGCTAGACGCGAAACCAAGTCGTCGGCCGGCAATCGATCAAATAACGTTAAAGCACGCATCGCGCGGAATCAAGGTCGCGGCGCGCGGACCTCAGGTTGTGCAACCCCAGCGCACGTGTAGCGCAAATGCCGAGCAAGGGTTGCCGTAGCTAGGCCGCGCGCTTAAATCTGCGCCCCGAGCGTTTATGCCGAGGATTTTCATGCTGCAACAGCTTCTCGCCGAAGGGCGCCCGCTGCTCGCCGACGGCGCGACTGGAACCAACCTTTTCGAGGTCGGCTTGACGTCCGGGGACAATCCCGAGGCCTGGAACGCGACGCATCCGGACCGCATTCGTGCCTTGCATCAGAGTTTCGTCGAGGCCGGCGCTGAAATCATTCTGACCAACAGCTTCGGCGGCAATCGCCGTCGCTTGGCGCTGCATGGGCTGGAGTCTCGCGCGCGCGAGTTGAACTGGCTCGCCGCCGAAAACGCGCGCGCGGTTGCCGACAAGGCGGGACGCCGGATCGTCGTTGCGGGTTCGGTGGGGCCGACCGGCGATCTCTTGGCGCCGCTCGGGACGCTGACCGGGGAGGAGGCCGCGGAGATTTTTGAGGAACAGATCGAGGGGCTGCGCGAAGGCGGCGCCGACGTCGCCTGGATCGAAACGATGTCCGCGCCGGAGGAAATTCGCGCCGCGGCGCGCGCCGCGATCCGGATCGGCATGCCCTTTGTCGCGACGGCGAGCTTCGACACGGCGGGCCGCACCATGATGGGGCTTGCGCCTGACGCCTTCGCCGAACTTTTCGATGCGTTCGAGGCCGCGCCGCTCGCCTTCGGCGCCAATTGCGGGGTCGGCGCGTCCGATCTCCTGGTTTCGATCCTCGGCATCACACTGACCCGCCCCGACGCGGTCGTCGTTGCGAAGGCCAACGCGGGCGTGCCGCAATGGCATGGCGCGCATATCCATTATTCCGGCTCGCCCGAACTCATGGCGATCTACGCCGGCCTCGCCGTCGACGCCGGCGCGCGAATCGTGGGCGGCTGCTGCGGGACGAAGCCGACGCATCTGGCGGCGATGCGTCGCGCGCTCGACGCGCATCAGCCGGGTTCGCGGCCCGA
>JBAQGU010000793.1:0-8304 GCA_049287975.1 Roseiarcus sp. | reverse complement strand
CGCAATGGCGCGCCGCGGTCGCCTTCGTGCTGTTGATCGCGATGCTGTTGATCCGGCCGACCGGCCTGTTCGGAGCGCGGGAATGATGTCCTCCGCGCTGGTTGTATACGGCTCGTTCTTTCTGACGACAGCGCTCTCCTACGCCCTGATCTGTCTCGGCCTCAACCTGCAATGGGGGCAGACCGGCCTGTTCAACGTCGGCTTCGCCGGCTTTGTCGGCATCGGCGCCTATGCCTCCGCGTTGCTGACGACGCCCGCGACCGACGCGCACTGGGGCGGCTTCGGCCTGCCGATCGCGGCGGGCTGGATCGGCGCGATGGGGATCGCGGGCGCCGCCTCGGCGCTGATCGGGATAGCGACGCTGCGGCTGCGAGCGGACTATCTCGCGATCACGACCTTCGGCGTCGCCGTGACGATCCATCTGGTCGCGCTCAACGCGCAGGCGCTGACCGGCGGACCCTATGGAATCGCCTTCATTCCGCGGCCGTTCGGCGATCTCGCGGACCGGCCGCTGCTGTTCAACGGCCTCAATCTCGCGCTGGTCGCCGCCCTCGCTCTGGTCCTTTATATCGCGCTCGAGCGCCTCGCGCGCAGCCCGTGGGGCCGCGTGTTGCGCGCGATCCGCGAGGACGAGAAGGCGGCGGCGGCGCTCGGCAAGAGCCCGAGCCGCTATCGCCTGCAAGCCTTCGCACTGGGAGGCGCGATCATGGGGCTGGGGGGCGCGGTGCAGGCGCATTTCGTCGGCTTCATCGCGCCGGACAACTACCTCTCCAGCCTGACATTTTTGGTCTGGACGATGCTGATCCTCGGCGGCTCCGGCAACAACAGGGGCGCGATTCTCGGCGGCGTTCTCGTCTGGGCGCTGTGGAGCGCCTCGGGCGCCGCGATCGGCGCCGTCTTCCCGCCCGACCAACAAGCCCGCGCTTCGTCCTTGCAGATCGTCGCGATCGGCGTCTTTCTCGCGCTGGCCTTGTTGCTGCGGCCGCGTGGCCTGATCGGCGAGCGGACGATCGTCTCCCGCCATCTCGATGAATGAGGACAGCCGATGCTGACACCCGAACGCACTGTGCTCGCCCCCGGCCTCGAGATCAGCCGCATCGTCACCGGGCTTTGGCAAGTCGCGGACCAGGAGCGCGCGGGACCGCTCGATCCTGAGGTCGCCTCGAGCGCGATGCTCGAATACGCCCGCGCGGGCTTCGATACTTTCGACATGGCCGATCACTACGGCAGCGCGGAAATCATCGCGGGCCGGTTTCTCCAGCGCGTCGCCGCAGGCGAGGCGGCGGGCGCGGGCCGCCCCGTCGCGTTCACCAAGTGGTGCCCGACGCCTGGACCGATGACGCGCGAGATCGTGCGAGAGGGCGTCGGGCGTGCACGGGCGAGGCTCGGCGTCGAAACGATCGACCTGCTGCAATTTCACTGGTGGACCTTCGAGCACCCCGGCTATCTCGACGCGATGAAGGAGCTGGCGGCCTTGCGCGAGCGAGGCTGGATCCGCCACCTCGGCGTCACCAATTTCGATGCCGCGCATTTACGGGTGCTGGTGAAGCACGGCGTCCCGATCGTCTCCAACCAGGTTTCCTTCTCGCTGCTCGATCGGCGTGCGGCGGGCGAGATGAGCGCATTCTGTCTCGCACACGGGGTTCGCCTGTTGGCCTACGGAACCCTGGCGGGCGGGCTGATCTCCGAACGCTGGGCCAGCCGGCCCGAGCCCTCGGCCGGCGAGATCGCGGATTGGAGCAAATCCAAGTACAAACGGTTCGTCGACGCGATCGGCGGCTGGGATGCGTTTCAAGGCATTTTGCGCGCACTCGCGAATGTAGCCGCCAAGCACGGCGTTTCGCTCGCCAATGTCGCCGCGCACTGGACGCTCGATCATCCCGCCGTCGCCGCCGTCGTTGTCGGCGCGCGGCTCGGCGAGCGCGATCACAGCGGGGACAATGTGAAGGCGTTCGGCTTCGACTTGGATGCGCAGGACCGGGCGACGATCGACGCGGCGTTGGCGGAAACAAAGCCGCTGGCGGGAGACTGCGGCGACGAATATCGTCGGCCGCCGTTTCTCACCGCCTCAGGCGACCTCAGCCACCATCTGGAAAGCCTGCCGAAGGTCTATCAGGCGGTTCGCGTCGCTGGCCGGCCCGAGCGCTGGCGCGTCGACTCGGGGAGCGCATGGGAACCGATCGCCGGCTACAGCCGCGCGGTGCGCGTGCAAAACCGCATTCTGGTCAGCGGCACCACCGCGACGCACGGCGCGGGCGAGGTCGTCTGCCCGGGCGATCCCGCGGGGCAGACGGTCTTTATTCTCGACAAGATCGCCGCGAGCCTGATCGCGCTCGGCGGCAGGCTCGAGGACGTCGTGCGCACTCGGGTCTATCTGAAGGACGCCGCGCAATGCGAGCCGGTCTCCCGCATCCACGGCCGCTATTTCGGCGAAATCCGGCCCGCCAACACCTTGCTGGAGATTTCCCGCCTGATCGGCGATTACGAGGTCGAGATCGAGGCCGAAGCGATCGTCGACGGAGGCGAGCCGGATTGACGCCGGCGCGACGCGTGTCATCCTCGCGAACGCGAGGATCCAAGATGTAACGACAGCGTCAGGATTGGCAACGTAGCCGCCCTGGGGCACGACGAAACCGGCAGGGCGGCGAGACGGCGACGCCACGCCAACAGGGAATAAACAGGGAATTTTCTCGATTTCTGTCGTTGCTCGCGAAAATCCGTCCAAAAAACATCTGCCAATTCAGTCGTTTGCGAGATCTGCGAGCTGAATTCCCTGCACAACGGAACAGGGAAATCAATTCGCGACAACAGGGAATGGCATTCGCGACAACAGGGAATTAATTCGGCCCAACAGGGAATTCGGCGCGAAATCGATTTTGGCGCGACGCTCGATCGATTTCTTCACGTGTCATTCGCGCGAATGCGGCCGCTGTCGCGGGATGATACGTGAAGTCGCGCTTCCGGGACAAGAGCGGCACCCTCAGGGGACCCGTCCCGCGGCTGCGCCGATTGACGGCGCGGCGGCCGGAGTATTTACGAGAGGTCAGCGAGCGGCGACGGAGGAATGCCATGGACAAGATGAATTTCAACTGGGCCGATCCGTTCGATCTCGAGGCGCAACTCACGGAAGAAGAGCGCATGGTCCAGAAGACCGCGCACGCTTACGCGCGCGACAAGCTCGCGCCGCGTGTGTTGAAAGCCTTTCGCGAGGAGGCGACCGACCCTTCGATCTTCCGCGAGATGGGCGAACTCGGCTTCCTCGGGGCGACGGTCTCCCCCGATTTCGGCGGCGCCGGCCTCGGCTATGTCGCCTACGGCCTGATCGCACGCGAGATCGAGCGCGTCGACAGCGGCTATCGCTCGAAGATGTCGGTGCAATCTTCGCTGGTGATGACCCCGATCGAGGCGTTCGGCTCGCCGGCGCAAAAAGAGAAGTTCCTCCCCAAGCTCGCCAGGGGCGAATGGATCGGCTGTTTCGGCCTCACCGAGCCCGATCACGGCTCGGACCCCGGTTCGATGGTCACGCGGGCGCGAAAAGTCTCCGGCGGCTACAGCCTCACCGGGGCGAAGACCTGGATTTCCAACTCGCCGATCGCCGATGTCTTCCTGGTCTGGGCGAAGACAGAGGACGGGATCATCCGGGGATTTCTGTTCGAGAAGGGCGCCAAGGGGCTGGACACGCCGGCGATCCACGGCAAGGTCGGCCTGCGCGCCTCGATCACCGGCGAGATCGTGATGGAGGACGTCTTCGTCCCCGAGGAAAACCTGATGCCCGGGGTTTCCGGCCTGAAGGGGCCGTTCGCCTGCCTGAACGCCGCGCGGTACGGGATTTCCTGGGGCGCGATGGGCGCGGCCGAGGCATGTTACGGCATCGCGCGGCAATACGTGCTCGACCGCAAGCAGTTCGGCCGCCCGCTCGCCGCCAACCAGCTGATCCAAAAGAAGCTCGCGGACATGATGAGCGAAATCGCGCTGGGGCTGCAAGCCTGTTTGCGGCTCGGGCGCATGAAGGAGGCCGGCCATCCCCCCGTCGAGCTGACCTCGATCGTCAAGCGCAATTCCTGCGGCAAGGCGCTCGAAATCGCCCGCGCCGCGCGCGACATGCTGGGCGGCAACGGCATCTCCGACGAATTCGCCGTGGCTCGGCATCTGGTGAACCTGGAGGTCGTCAACACCTACGAGGGCACCCATGACATCCACGCGCTGATTTTGGGGCGCGCGATAACGGGGATTCAGGCGTTCGCGAATTGAGGGTGCGCCCTTGCTGCGAGGGCGCCGGCCGCCTCGGGCCACTAGGGGTTCGGGCGAGGCCTTGGGCCTCGGCCGAAACTCAGGCGTAACCGTAACTCATCCTTGTAGCTCTATATCGACAAGGGCGCGAAGCGGGGGCAGCGCTTCCTGAATCGTTTTCCAGATTCGCCGCTCCTGAACATCCTCGTAGTTATGTCGGTAGATGCTGCCCGAACCGGCAACATCCTTCCAAGGTATTTCGGGAAACCGTTCCTTGAAAGCGGGCGGCAGACGGCGGGACGCCTCGGAAATAATTTCCAGGCAACGCGTAGCGGCGTAGAAAGTTTTGTCGTCGCGAAGGAAGCCGTCAAGATCGAGGCCATGAACGAAACGCATAGCGCGAGCAATGTTGTCGCGTATGTCCTCCAAGGCGTCGCGTTCAGTTTCAGAAAGCATAGATCGCGTCGGCGGTCGCGTGAGGTCGAAGGCGGGGCTTCAAAGCTTCCCTGTCGATCACGTCAACGGAACCTTCAAACAGGCTCGCGACGTAATCCTTCAAGCCTGCATAATCGAACATCGTGCCGACAACTGCGGGGTCGAGGTCAACCAGAATGTCAATGTCACTGTCGGGTCGCTGCTCGTCACGCGCGACGGAACCGAACAAGGCGGCATGGGTGACACCATGCGCCCGCAAGTCGGCCTCGCGCTCCTTCAACGTCCTTATGATCTCGTCGCGTTTCATGCTGCGGTTTATATCACAAACCCTGCTCGGATTCGAGTGGAAATCAGGCTTATATTCTGCAACATAATTACGTAACAAGAAAGCTAAATCAACGATGAGTCATATCAGGCGTTCGTGAGTTGAGGGTGCTGTTCTGACTGTTTGCGGCGCGGCGTCGCGCCGGCTAAGCAGCCGAGACTCGGTGCAGGGCGCCAGCCTCGCGCAACTCCATGTGAAGATTGATCGCGTCAAGGTCGAACCCGTTCGGCCAACTGGGCACGCCAAACGACAGAAACGCGCGCCGAAACATCGTAGGATCGCGGAGAGGTTCAACCATCGGGCCACCCTCCGCGAGGATATCGGAGCAATCGCGCATGCCCTCCTGGCCGTCGGAAAACCGAAGCCAAAGCGAATGGTCACCGATCACTTTGAGCGCAACCACTTTGACGATTTCGATCATGCTTGATCGGCTCCAGGGACGGCCTCTAGCGGAATTCGCATTCTAGCGCGCTCCCAATTTGTGAGCAATTCCGCGCGGCGTTGATCGATCCAGCCGCGAACAAGACGTTTGACGGCGGGAGGGAGATCGCCGCCAATCAAAGCGCTGTCCTCCAGGGCGAATAGCGCTTCAAAGCCTTGGTAAAAGACGTGAATATGCGGCGGCGGGTGATCCCGCCAGTACATCTGCACAACGATGCCGAAAAAAATAGAAATCGTCGGCATCGCGCGCTTCGATCAATTGTCCAAAAAGCTCCTCAGCTTCCGGCTCCTCGACGGATGCTTCAGCTTCCGCAGCGCCTTCGCCTCGATCTGGCGGATGCGTTCGCGGGTCACCGAGAACTGCTGGCCGACTTCCTCCAGCGTATGGTCGGTGTTCATGCCGATGCCGAAGCGCATGCGCAGCACGCGTTCCTCGCGCGGCGTCAGCGACGCGAGCACGCGGGTCGTAGTCTCGCGCAGGTTCGACTGGATCGCCGCGTCGATCGGCAGGATCGCGTTCTTGTCCTCGATGAAATCGCCGAGATGGCTGTCTTCCTCGTCGCCGATCGGCGTCTCCAGGCTGATCGGCTCCTTGGCGATCTTGAGCACCTTGCGCACCTTCTCGAGCGGCATCGCCAGTTTCTCGGCGAGTTCCTCCGGCGTCGGCTCGCGGCCGATCTCGTGCAGCATCTGCCGCGAGGTGCGCACGATCTTGTTGATCGTCTCGATCATGTGCACGGGAATGCGGATCGTTCGGGCCTGATCGGCGATCGAGCGCGTGATCGCCTGACGAATCCACCAGGTCGCATAGGTGGAGAACTTGTAGCCGCGGCGATATTCGAACTTGTCGACAGCCTTCATCAAGCCGATGTTGCCCTCCTGGATCAGGTCCAGGAACTGCAGCCCGCGGTTGGTGTATTTCTTCGCGATCGAGATGACGAGGCGCAGGTTCGCCTCGACCATCTCCTTCTTGGCCTGCCGCGCCTCGCGTTCGCCCTTCTGCACCATCTGCACGAGCTTGCGGAATTCCTGGATTTCGAGGCCGGTCTCCTGCGCGAGCGACTGGATCTCGGTGCGGATGTCCCGGATCTGGTTCTTGTCGGCGGCGACGAAATCCTTCCAGCCGCGGGTGCCGAGCTTGGAGACGCGCAGCAGCCACTTCGGATCGAGCTCCGAATTCTGGTAGTTCTTGATGAAATCGTCGCGCGAGACGCGGTGCGACTCGGCCAGCCGCATCAGCTTGATGTCGAGGCCGATCAGACGCTTGTTGATGTCGTAGAGCTGCTCGACCAGCGCATCGATGCGGTTCTGGTTGAGCGACAGCGACTTGACGTCGACGACGATGTCTTTCTTCAGCGCCTTGTATTTGCGCTCCTGGGCCGGCGACAGCGTCTCGTTCTTCAGCTTGTTCTCGACGTTCTGATCCTGCAGCCGTCGCAGCTTCTTATAGGCGTCGGCGATCCGATCGAAGGTCTCCAGAACCTTCGGCTTCAGTTCGGCTTCCATCGCGGAAAGCGAAATGGAATTCTCGAGATCGTCGTCGTCTTCGAAGTTGTCGGGCGCGGGCGGCGCATCGCCGTCGAAGCCGTCGGGCGGCGTCTGCGGCGCCGTGGAGGGCGCGATCCGCTCGCGGATCTGCGCGGCGAGCGCCTCGGCGGCGCCGGGCGCGGTCATGTCGACTTTCGGCGTCTTCTTGCCGTCGGGCCCGGCGTAGGTCGCCTCTAGATCGATGATGTCGCGCAACAGGATTTTGGTCTCGTTGAGCTCGTCGCGCCAGATGATGATTGCCTGGAACGTCAGAGGGCTTTCGCACAGGCCCGCGATCATCGCCTCGCGGCCGGCTTCGATGCGCTTGGCGATGGCGATTTCGCCCTCTCGCGAAAGCAGCTCGACAGAGCCCATTTCGCGCAGGTACATCCGCACCGGATCGTCGGTCCGCTCGGCGGGCTCGGAGCTTCGGGTCGCAACCGCGGTGGAACGCGGCGCCTCGACGAGTTCGCCCGCTTCCGGCTCCTCTTCCTCGGCGGCTTCGGGCGCCTCCTTCTCGGCCTCCTCGGCG
The DNA here is from genome assembly GCA_049287975.1 of Roseiarcus sp. Lineage (GTDB taxonomy): Bacteria > Pseudomonadota > Alphaproteobacteria > Rhizobiales > Beijerinckiaceae > Roseiarcus. The sequence continues at coordinate 814 of JBAQGU010000793.1, read as the reverse complement.
TCCTCGGAGTCGACGACGCTGATGCCCATTTCGTTGAGCATGGAATTGATGTCCTCGATACGGTCGGAGGAGATCTCCTCCGAGGGAAGAATGGCGTTCAATTCGTCATGGGTGACCCAGCCGCGCTTCTTGGCGATTTTGAGCATCCGCTTGACGGCGCCGTCGGTGAGATCGAGCAACGGGCCATCGGCGGCTTCTACCGCGACCGCTTCACCCTCGGCCTTCGGCTCGTCGGTTTTGGCCATTCGGCGTCTCCTTAAAAACCCGCGCGCAGCGGAATGAACGTCAGCCCCGCAGCCGAGCCCCCCTAGGGCCGTCCAGCGGTTCAAATTCCTCGCGAGATCCGGAGAGGATCGCCGCCGCCCGATGCATGCAAGGGCCGCGCCCCGGGCCGAGCCCGATTCGCGACCCGACCATCGGGCATCGCCCCTAACCACGCGTTAACCCTGAAACATCGGGTCAAATCGCGGGTTCCTTCCGACCCGAAAGTTCGCCAAAACCCTCGATCGCCGCTTCGGCATTCGCCAGATCGGCCAAACCGACCTTTATATCGAGCAGTCTGGCAAGATTTTGTTCGGTAGGATCGGCCGCAAGAGCCCCCTCGGCCATTTTCAATTCCTTATGTAACGCCCCGGACTTGCGTTGCAAGGCTAGACATTGCCTGAGCACCGTTTCGGCGTCCGCCGATGGCGCCTCGGCGCGCAGGCACCACCAGTTCGGCATCCTCGCGGCGGCGGCCAGCACGCGTTTCCGCTCGCCGCCGTCGCCACGCTCGTCGAGCGCCGCCGCCAGCGCATCCGGCGTCGCATAGGCC